>LZRQ01000057.1 GCA_002159155.1 Firmicutes bacterium ZCTH02-B6 | reverse complement strand
CAGCAGCCGCACCAGACTGCTCAGCAGGTGACGCTGGTAGTAGTCCTCGCTGGCTTGCAGCAGCGACCAAAAGGTGATGGGCGCGATGAGCGCGAAAGGGCTTCCGTCCGTCAGAATGACGACCCGCCCTTCGTACAAAGCCGCCGCGGCCACGTCGGGACGTTCCGTCTGCATGATCTGCGGGAACGGCGACCAGGGGGAGTCCTCGATAAGTTCTTCGACGTAGCTGGACTCGATGACGGCGTCCAGCTCGATCCGGTTCAGCCGCCGCTTTACCTCTGCCACCAGCTCCGCCGGGGCCCGCCCCTCCAAGTACAGCACCCGCACCCGGGTCTGGCTGTAGCGGCCAAAGCGGTAGGACAAGAAGCGCAGGCCGGGATGGCGCACCCGGGCCCGTACCAGGGCCAGATTGGTGTCCAGATCCTCAATGAAACCTTCCCGGGGCCCTCGCACGACCTGCTCCGTGCCCGGTTCCTCCACGGAGCGATGCGGCCGGGAGCTGACGTTGATGACGATGGCGGCCGCCTCGCCGTGCACCAGCAGGACCGCATGGCCGTGCGCGATGCGGTCGACCGCGTCCGCGAAGGAAGAGATCATCTCCAGGTGCACGGTGTGGAGAGCGGATTCCTCCAGATGCTCTAGAATCCGCTGCATCCTGGACGGGTGCGGGCGGGAACCGCCGTTGGAGTCGCCTGCCTTACCGCCGCCTATGCCGTCGTCCGCCTCTGCGCGCCTCGTATCGCCCGCCAGGGCGCCTCCCGGTATCTGTTGCAGCGGCCTGACGACGGAAAAGTCCAGGCGCGCGTCGTCCACCTGGCCCTTGAGGAATATGAGGGCCGCCCGGAACTGGCCACCGATGGTGAAGCGCCGCACGACCAGGTCGGCCGCGTGCGCCCAAGCGGTTTCCACCTGCTCCACATTGGCCGATAGGTCGCGGCGAAAATCTATCGACGCGAAGCGTTCGGTGAGGGGGCTCGTAACTAGTTCGCCGCCGGGCCGCTCCTCTGGCCCGCCGCCCTGCGAACCGCTTCCAGCCTGCGAGCCGCTTCCAGGTGAAGGGGACTGTGCCGTCCCGTCGTCATCCCGCGGCGATGCTTCGGCTTCGGCGGGTTGCGGCTCGAGAGCCCGCCGGAGCCAGATGGCGAGGCCACGCAGCAGGCTGCGGCGCTGGGACATCGGGCGCTGGTCACCACCGGGGAAAATGCGGTATCAGTGGCAGGTTCCCCAAAGGCGCCCGGACCCCATGCGATCCAGATTGCGGCACGACGGCGGTCGCGGGCTACTCGCCCACCGGATCGGGATCCGGTGCGGCGGCCCGGGAAGTCTTGGGCACGGTGTCCCGTCCCTCTTTTCGCCTTGAGCGCCGCCTGCCCCATGGGCCGCGGCTTGAGTCCTGCCCTGGGCTCGCCGCACACCCGCGTGCATGGCCACTTCCTTTCGTTCAGCGTTGGCCGGAGAATGCCTGCAAAGAACCGAGGGTCCTGGCGCCGCCCGCCGCTCGAGACGCTGCGTGGCGTCTTGGCGGAAAAAACAACGATGAGAAGATTAAGATTGGCAGGAAATGGCACAAGCGTAACGGACAGGAAGAACGCCGCGACCCTCGCGGCCAACCCATGTCTGAATCGTACACGTATCTCCTTGCAAAGGGGGCTCGCGGCCGTGCCGTCTTCTCCCTCTGCCAGCCATCGACGCCAGGCGTGGCAGCGCGCGCTTCTCGCCTGGCTGACCGCAGCGCTCGCGCTGGTTGTTCCGCTGGTTTCCGTAGCGCCCGTATCGGCGCAGAACGGAACCGCCCAACCGGCGGTGGGCGACCAAGCCGCCGCAACGGGTCAGATGTCATTTTACGTTGCGGGCTTTCGCTTCACGGGCAACACCGCCTTTTCCGGGGAAACCCTTGCGACCGCTGTCGCCGGGTATTCCGGGCGGGAGCTCACCCTGCCCGAGCTCCGCGACGCAGCGGACCGCGTCGAGGCCTTTTACCATCAAGCCGGCTACTTCCTCGCCACGGTCTACGTGCCGCCGCAAGAAGTGGTGGACGGGATCGTCGAGATCGGCGTCGTCGAGGGCCGCTACGGGGACGTGGCCCTGGCGGACGATCCGGCCTTGAAGGAGCGCATCGTGCGGGCTGTCCTGGCTCAGGTCCGTCCGGGCGAGCTCATCCGCGAGCAGCCGCTGGACAGGGCGGTGCGGCTGCTCAGTGAGGTCCCGGGCGTTCAGTCCCGGGCGAGCCTGCGGCCGGGCGCCGCGCCCGGCACCAGCGATGTGACGGTTTCCGTGGCCCGGGCGCGGCCTCTCCGGGGCGGCTTTACGGTGGACAACGCGGGCAGCGCCGCCACCGCGGTGGTGCGCACCATGGCCTTTGCCGAGCTGGCCAACCCCAGCCGCATGGGCGATCGCCTGGCCGTGCAGTGGCTCGGCGCCGGCGCGGGCATGGAGTTCTGGAGCGCAGCCTACGACACCTGGGCCTTGGCGCCTTGGCGGTTGGGCGTGTCGTTCTCCAATTCCGGGTACAAGCTGGGCGGCGTCTTTGCCCCGATTGACATGAAGGGGACGACCAGCGCGTGGCAGCTTTCGGCCCGCTACCCGCTCCTGCGGGCGCGCGGGCAAGCGTGGGACCTGTCACTGGCGTACGAATCCAAGACGACCCGGGACAGCCAGCTGGGCGAGGAGACGCCCGCCCTGGTGCAGGCGCTTTCCGCCACCTGGCGCGCCGGGTGGCCGGTGGGCACCTACGGGGGCGCGCTCAGCCGCGTCGCGGGCGACGCGTGGGTGAGCGTCATTCCCGGGAGCGTCACGTTTCTGAGCGAGGAGGCGGCGCAAAAGGACGCCGCCGGGCTTAAGACGGCCGGCGGATTCGTGCGCCTGCAGGCGGGCTTGACCGCCCGGCGGGCGCTTTCGTCCCAGACGGCGCTGCTCCTTTCGGTTTTCGGGCAATGGGCGTCCAAGAACCTGCACCGGTCCGAGAAGTTCTCGCTGGGCGGGCCCGACGGCGTGCGGGCTTACCCCGGGGACGCGGCGTCGGGGGACATGGGCCTTTTGCTGCGGGCGGAGGTGCGGTTTGCGCCGCAGGCCAGCGGCCCGTGGGTGCATGGGCTCGACGTGGGCGCGTTCATCGATTACGGCGCCGTGCAGCTCAACCACACGCCCAAGGCGGGCTCGCCCGTTTCCAACCGGGTCAGCCTGGCGGGTGCCGGGATCGGGCTGAACTACATGCCCACGGCCGGCACCGCCTTGCGGGTGGAGTACGCGGTGCCTTTCGGCGGGGAAAACGCGCCCGCGGGGCAGCCCAGGCTGTGGGCGCGTCTCGACGTGCGGCTGTAGCCGCCGGCACCCCCTCTCGTGTCTTACTGCTTCCGGCGGCTTTGAATGACCGCGTTTCAGTGACGGGATAGACACGCCTCGAGTCTTAGGCGCAGGGAGGTAAGGCGCCATGATGACGCATGCGGGTGGATACAACAGCTTTCTTCCGGGAAGAGTAGCCGCGTCGCGCCTGCAGCGCTGGCTGGCGGCGGGGCTGATCCTGGCGCTGGTGGGGTCGAGTGCGGGGCCGGCTTATGCCCTGCCGGAAAATCCGCAGCTTCGACACGGCGCCGCGAATTTCGACTGGAGCGTCACCGACCAGCTGACCATCAGCCAAAGCGGCGCCAAGGTGATCATCGACTGGGACAGCTTTTCCATCGACTACGGCGAAACGGTGCGATTTATCCAGTCGGATCCCGGCATGGTGGCGCTCAACCGCGTCACAAGCCTCGGAGCCGACTACGCCAGCCGGATCCTGGGCCGGCTGGAGGCCGGTGCGCAGGTCTTCCTGGTCAACCCCAACGGCATCGTCTTTCGCCCCGGCGCCCAGGTGGACGTCGGGGCGCTGCTGGCCTCCAACATGGATATCCCCAACGACAACTTCGTAAACGGGCGCTACACCTTCACCGGCAACGGGGCGGCGAGCGGCATCGAGATTCAAGAGGGCGCGACCCTGGCCGCCGGGGGCAGCAGCGGCGGGGGCTACATCGTCTTGCTCGCGCCGAGCGTGACCAACGCGGGCCAAGTCACGGCCAAGCCGGGCACGGTGGCCATGGGGGCGGGCGATCAGGTCACCGTCCATCTTCTCGGAGGCGGATGGGTGGAACTGGACATCAACCAGGAGCTGGCCGGCGCGCTCCTGATCAATGAGGCGAGCGGCGAACTGTCGGCCGACGGCGGGCTGGTCCTGTTGCGCGGCGGTTCCCAGGGCGCGCTGAACCTTTCGGGCGCGGTCACAGCCGGCGCCGTCGACTACTCCAACGGGAGCATTACCCTGACAGGCGGGGACATCGAAATCGGCGGCCGGCTCGAGGCGTCCGGGAATGTTAGGATGGAGGCCGGGGAGATCCGCCTCGGCGGCCAGCTCCAGTCGTCCGGGAATGTCAGGATGGAGGCCGGGGAGATCGGCATCGACGGCCTGCTCGAGGCATCCTGGGAGATCGAGATTGAAGCTGAGGAGATCCGCCTTGGCCAGCAGGGCAAGGTGGCCAGCACGACAGTCGGCAGGGTCCGTTTGACGGCCGGCGCCGGCGGCATGACGCTGGACGGAGAAGTGAGCGCGTTCGGCAGCACGCAGTATGATCCCTGGCTTTGGCTCACGAGCGCGGGACCGGTTCGGCAAGGCGCCAGTGGTGCCCTCAAGGGCGACAAGTTGGTATTGGAGGGCGATGACGCATATACGCTGACCGGAAGCGGCAACGAGGTCAACAACATCAGTGGTGATGCGGGTTCCATCGAGTACACGCAGAGCGGCCGGTGGCTGAATATTGTGTCCTTATGGCGGTTTCCCGGGCTCCGGGCCCGCAGCGGAGACTTGCGGGTGGAGGTTTCCGGCGCGGGTGTGTCTTTTAGCCATCCCATCGAGGCCCAGGGTACGGTCACGTTGCTGGCGGAGCTCATCGACGGGGTGTTCAACGAGGATTCACCCATCCGGGGGGATCGCATCATCCTCGGCCCCGTGAATGAGGGCTACTACACTTCGCCGCTGATGCTGATCGCGGGCAGCGGCGGGGTCCATCTGGCCGGTGGGGTCTACCGCGCCCGGAGGAATGCAGAACTTTATATCGAGACCGACGGACCCGTCACTCAGGGAGGGCCCATCACCGTTGGGACGTTGCGCATGGAGGGGAGCGGAACGTACGTGCTCGATCACCCCGAAAACAGCGTCCGCATTCTCAGCGGTTCCGTGGGTTCGCTGGCTCTCACGCACACGGGCTCGATTCTCTACATTGGTGGGCCAGATGACGCAGACGGGGGCGAGCCAGATGGCACAGCCGGGCTCCACGCAACCGACGGCGACATTGCCGTTACGTCACTGAGTCAGCCTACCGTTTATGTGACCGCGCCCGTCTCGGCCAGCGGCGATGTCCGCCTGGAAGGCATGGGGTATACGTATTTGAGGAGCGACGTGCAGGCGGGCGGCCGTCTCGTTTTCGGGAACACGGGCCAAATGTTGCAGCAGAGCGGCTCCATCAGCGCCCACGAACTGGTGGTACAGGGGCCTGCCACGTTTACCTTCACCCAGTCCGACAACAACGCCGTGAACGTCTTGTCCGGCTCCGGCGCCCACACCGTCAACTACGCGCAGAGCAGCCAAGACTTGACCATTGGCACGCTTAGTTCCACGAGGTTGTACGTGGCCGCGCCGGACCGGACCTTGCGTGTCGCGGGTGCGGTGTACGGCTCGGAGGAGGTGCAGCTGACCGCCGGAAAGATCGTCACCGGCGCCGGGAGCAGCGTGGGCGCGGACGCGGACAACAGCTACGTGAAGCTGACCGCAACCTCCTCGGACAGCGACGCGATGCAGCTCTTGGGCCGCGTGGACGTGGGCGCGGGGACGGTTACGCTGGACAGCGCGGGCGCCGTAACGCAGGGGGAGGACGGCGGCATCATCGCGTCCGTCCTGCACCTCCCCAACACCGTGGCGTACACGTTTGCGGGCGCAAACCGCGTTGACACCTTGGCGGGCAAGGTCACCTCGCTCGTCTTTAGACAGCAGGGCACGGACCTGACCATCGGTACGGTCGCCGACAGGTCGGGCGTGGAATCCGCGGCCGGCGTGGAGATCGTCGTGGAGGACGCCGCGCTGAGGGTGGAGGCGGACGTCAAGGCCGCGGGCGATGTCGTCCTGGCCGGCCGGGGGATAACGGTCGGCGCTTTGACCAAGATCGAGAGCGGGGCCGGCCGTGTCGTGCGGATGAGCGCCGGCACCGGCGGAATGAAACTCGACGGTGAAGTTTCTTCAGGCTCGGGAACGGTCGTCCTCGAAAGCGGGGGCCTGGTTACGCAGGCCAGCGGCGGCGTCAAGACCCAGCGGCTGCTGCTGCTCGGGGACGGGGCGTATGCGCTCACCGGGAGCGGCAATGCCGCCGACCTTCTCTCTGCACGCGCCGGGGCGATCACGTACATCCAAAGCGGCCGAGGGTTGGCGACTGCCGATTTCCAAGGGGTCTCCGGAATTACGGCCACCGGCGGCGACGTCGAGGTGACCGTCGTTAACGGGGCGCTCCAGGTGTCCGGCTCCTCGCCCGTGGCAGCGGCAGGCGACGTAACGTTGACCGCTGACACGATCAACGTCTCGGGCGGTGTGGCGAGCACAAGCCACGGAACGATCACGTTGATGGCCACTTCCGGCGGCGCCGGCTCCCTGCAGCTGGCAAGCGCCGTGGGCGCCGGCAGCGGGACCGTGGTGCTGGTTAGTGCGGGTGAGGTGACGCAAGACGCCGGCGCCGGCATCACGGCGCACCAACTGGTGCTGGACGGGGCCGGCAGCGTAACTCTTGCCGGCGAGGGCAACGCCGTGAACGTGCTGTCCGGCAGCGCCGGCACCCTTCAGTACGCGCAGGCGGCCAAAGACCTGACCATCGGCCCCCTGGCCGCGACCGCAGGCGGCATGCAAGTATCCGCGGCGGGACGCACCCTTGCGGTGGATGGGGACTTGTTTGCCGCCGGGGATGTGGCGCTGACCGCGGGCCAGGTGGCCGTGACGGCCCAGGGCAAGGTCGAAAGCGGGAGCGGAGCCGTCCGGATGACCGCCGGGGCGGGCGGGATGCAACTGGACGGCGCGGTGGCGTCCGAAACGGGAATCGTTGTCCTTGAGAGCGGGGGACACGTCATCCAAGGCGGTGCGGGCGGCGTCCGGACGGGACGCCTGCTGCTCTTGGGGAATGGCGCGTTCACCCTCACCGGGACCGGCAACGCCGCGGGCCAACTCGCGGCCCAGGCCGGCGCGATCACATACAACCAATCCGCCGGAGATCTGGAGATCACCGTCGTGGACGGAACGTCGGGACTGACGGCCGGCGGCGACATCCATGTAACCGTGGCCGATGGCGCGCTGACGCTCGTTGAGTCCGTGACGGCCGCCGGGGACGTGACGTTGGCAGGGCGCACTCTGAAACTGATCTCCGAGCGCACCGTGGTCAGCACCGACAACGGCACGGTCACGTTGACGGCCACCTCCGCCGGCGCCGGCGCGCTCCAGCTCGCGGGCGACGTGAGCGCCGGCGGCGGGACCGTGGTGCTGGACAGCGCCGGCGAGGTGACGCAGGATGCCGGCACCGGCGTCACGGCGCACGAACTGGTGCTGCGCGGGACCGGAACGTTCATGCTTACCGGTGCCGGCAATGCGGTTGACCTGGTCTCCGGCAGCGCGGGCGCTCTCAAATACGAGCAGACGGCAAAGGACGTGACCATCGGCTCTTTGCTCACCGCGGGCAACGTGCAGGTGACCGCCGCGGACCGGATCCTCAAGGTCAGCGGGGCATTGTCGGCCAGCGGAAACGTCACGCTCACCGCCGGCAAGATTGAAGTCACGGACCAGGGCAGCGTCGCCGCGACCGGCGACGGAACCGTCTCGCTGGCGGCCTCCGGCAGCGAAGGGATGTGGCTGGAAGGGACGATCAGCGCCGGCGCCGGCAGGGTGGAGTTGTCAAGCCAAGGTCTTGTGTCGCAACAGGGCGGCGGCATCCTCGCCGGAAGCCTGCTGCTTCAGGGGCCCGGGGACTACCTCCTGGCCGGCGCGGGCAACGCGGTTTCCACGCTGGCGGGCAATGTGGGCTCCGTCCACTATGAGCAGCAAGGTTCCCTCACCATCGGTGAGGTCAACGGCGTTCCCGGGCTGTGGGCGACGGGCCGGGTGCTCGTCGCCGTGCACGGAGCCGATGCCGACCTGACGCTTGAGGAAAAGGTTTCTGCCGACGGCGCGGGCGACTACGTCCTGGTGCTGGCGGCCGGCGGGAAGTTCATCAACCGCGCCGGCGCGACGCCCATCGACGCTGTGAACGGCCACTACCTGGTGTTCTCGGCGGATCATGACGCCAGCGACTTGGGCGAGATGGCGTCCCCGGGCAACCTGTTCGGCAGGACGTACAGCGCCGACGCCGTCGACCGGATCAAGCAGGAGTACGGTCTGGCGCTGGGCAGCCGAATGGTCTATGCCAGCCGGCCCGTGATCACCGTCGTCATCGAGGACCGGGAACGGGTGTACGGCGAGGCGAACCCGCAGTTCGTCTACACGACGACGGGTCTCGTGCCCGGTGATCGGTGGGAGGATGTGCTAAAGCCCGGCACGCTGACCACGCCGGCCGGCGCGCTCAGCCCCGTGGGATCGTACCCCATCACGGAGTTGGCGGATGATCCCTTCCAGGCCTTCCTCGGGTATGAGGTCGAGATTGTGAACGGCACGCTGCGGATCACGCAGCGCCCGATCACGGTGACCGCGGACTCGCTGTCCAAGGTATATGGGGAATCTGATCCGGTGCTCACCTACACCATCACCCAGGGCAACCTGGTCGGCTCCGACACGCTGAGCGGCAGCTTGGCACGGGTCGCCGGGGAGAACGCCGGCACGTATACCATCGAGCAGGGAACGCTCACCGACGAGAACAACCCGAACTACACGATCACCTTCATCCCCGGCACGCTCACCATCGAGCGCCGGCCGATCACGGTGGCGGCCGACTTTCTTACCAAGGAGCTGGGCGCCCCGGATCCTGAGCTGACCTACCGGATCACCGCCGGCAACCTCGTCGGTTCCGATCAGCTTTACGGGCGCCTTGCAAGGCAGCCCGGCGAGTCCTTGGGCCTGTACCGCATCGAGCAAGGCACGCTCGATCATCCGAACTACCTGGTCACCTTCGTCTCCGGTACGCTGGCCATCGTGCCGCGGGCGGGCGTGGGCGACGGGATCCCGCCGATCAAGCCGGTCCCGGGTACGGCAGCCGGCTTGGGCGGCGGCCTGACCACAGGCCCCGGGCCCACAATCGGTGGCGGCCCGGCGGGCATCGACATTGCCGCCGGCGGCGTTGATGCGGGGGCCGGCAGCAGTGACGCAGGGGCCGACGGCGGTGACGGCGGCGCGAGCGGCGACGACGCCGGCGAGTCCGAGGAAGAAAGCGAGGGCGAGCAGAGCGAGACGAGCGGCCAGTAGCAAAGTTGGCCACGCCCGGGTGCTCCTGGGCGGGGCCTAAGTCAAAGCGTGAACTTCACTCAAAGCGTCAAGCGGCGGAGGACCCTGCAGGACGTTGCCGGGTCCTCCGCTTTTGCTGCCTTGGTTTCCAAACCTTATCCGTCTTGCAACGCGGATGCTTCCGTCCTGCTATCCGGCGGCGAAGGCCTCCATCACCAGCCGGTACGAACGCTGGCGCGCCGCGGGGTCGTGAATCACGGATGAGATCATGATCTCATCGGCACCGGTCGCGTCGGCCAGGCGCTGGAGCTGGGCACGCACCCTCTCCGGGCTGCCGCAGATGGCCAGCGACCGGTGCTGGGAGACGATATGGCGCTCCTCCTCGGTAAAGGGGTACACCGAGGCTTCCTGCGGACTGGGCAGGCGGCCAAACTCGCCCCTGCGCAGGCGCACCCATGCGAGGTCCATGGACTTGGCCAGCCAGTCGGCTTCTTCATCCGTGGGGGCGCAAAAGACCGTCGCACCCACGATGACGTGAGGGCGGGGAAATTGGTCCGACGGCTGGAACGCTCGCCGGTAGCGCTCAATGGCAGGCCCGGGCGGGTCGAAGCTGAAGTGGCTGGCAAAGCCGTAGCCGAGCCCGAGCTGTCCAGCCAGCCCCGCCGTCGCCCCGCTAGAGCCCAGCACCCAGACGGGAGGCAGCTCTACATCTTCCGGCACCACCCGCACGCCGTGAAACGGGTGGTCGGGCGGGAAAGCCCGCCGGGACAAGGCCAAAAGCTCCTGCAGTTGCGCGGGGAACTGGGAGGCGTCAAAGGGCCGTAGGGCAGCCGACGTCACCGGGTCCGTGCCCGGGGCGCGCCCGATGCCCAGGTCAATGCGGCCCGGAAAGAGAGCGTTCAAGGTGTGGAACGCTTCGGCCACCCGCAGGGGGGCGTGGTTGGGGAGCATGACGCCGCCGGCGCCGACCCGGATGCGCCGGGTGGCGGCAGCAACGCGGGCGATCAAGATTTCCGGCGCGGAGCTCGCGATGCTGGGCATGCCGTGGTGCTCCGCCAGCCAAAACCGGACGTAGCCGAGCTCCTCCGCGAGTTGGGCGAGCTCCACCATGTTCGCGAGCGCCTCGCGCGACGACGAGCCGGTGCCGATGGGCACGAGGTCCAGTACCGACAGCTGAACGGCAGTCACTGTAGTCATGGCACCCACTAGTCTACACGACCGGCGCCCCACATCCAACTCGTCCGCCTTCGGCTGGCTTCACAACTCGCGTGCGTTCACCGCGGTTACACACCGCTAGCGTCAGCGCCTTTACAACCCGCCTGCCTTGCGCCGCCTTTAGCGTCAGCGGGCGATAGCGCGTGAGGCGGGTTGGGAGGCGAAAGTGCCAAAGTATACGGAACAGAAGGAAAACATGGGTGTCAAAAGTAAAGTTGTCGACGGTCAAGCGCTGCCGGCGCGAGCGCTCGCCGGCAGCGCCGCACAGGTCGGATGCCCGCCATCGGGGGCAGGGGGAGGACGGCAGATCGGCGGCACAGGCGATGCGAGGAGGATGAGCCATGTATCGCACCGTCAGCGACAGCGAATTTGCAGCGTTTCTCAGCTACGCGTACCGAGGCGCGCCCGCGGTCAGGCGCCTGCTCGATGAAGCGGGCATAACGCCGGGCGAGCTGGGTCCACCCGAAGAGGTGCTGCCCAATCTGCCTGTAACCCAAAAGGAGGAGCTTGCGGCCCAACAGCAGGCGGACCCGCCCTTTGGCGGCTGGGTGAGCGGCGGGATGACCAGCCTGCGCCGGGTTTTTGTGTCGCCTGGCCCCATCCACAACGTCGAGGGCACCCGGCCCGACGACTGGGGCGCCGCGGAGGCGTTTCGCGCGGCCGGGTTTGGGCCCGGCGACCTCGTTCTCAACACCTTCACGTACCACTTGAGCCCGGCGGCATTTATCGTCGAGGCGGGCGTTCTGACCTTGGGCGGGGTGGTGGTGCCCGCAGGCACCATGTCCCGTTCCGAGCAGGTGCGCCTTTTGCAGCAGTTGCCCGTCACAGGCTTTGCCGGCGTCCCCAGCTATCTGCGGGCGCTTTTGGCCGCCTTGACCGAATCGTCCGGCGCGATGGAAGGCATAAAGCCGCTGCTGGCCTTGCGGCGGGCGTGGTTCACGGCGGAGCGGCTGGACGACGACTTCCGGCGGGAGCTGGCCGAGGAGTGGAGTGTAAAGGGCTTCCAAGGGTACGGCACCGCGGAACTGGGCATCGTCGCCTATGAGTGCGAGGTCCAGCATGGCATGCACCTGGGGGAGCAAGTCATCGTCGAGGTGTTGGACCCCTCGACGCGCGAGCCCGTGCCCGAGGGTGAAGTGGGCGAGCTGGTGGTGACCGCCATGCGCCCAGCCTACCCTCTCTTGCGGCTGGCCACCGGCGACTTGTCCCGCGTGATTACGGAACCATGCCCCTGTGGGCGGCCCGCGGTCCGGATCGCCGGGGTGCTCGGCCGGGTCGGCAGCGGTGTAAAGGTGCGGGGGATGTTCATTTACCCGCACCAAATCGAGGAGCTGGCCCGAGTCGTGGCCGGGATCGCTCGCGTCACCCGCATCACCGCCCGCGTGGACCAGGAAGGCCACCGGGACCGGCTTTTCTTGGATGTGGAAACCGCGGTTGGGGAGGCCCGCGAGGGGACTGTCGCCACGGCCCTCAAGGAAGTCCTTGCGGCCGCGGCCCGGGACCGGCTGCGGGTGCGTCCGGACGGGATCGAGCTCCACCCGGCAGGCAGCCTAGGTGACCGCCCCCTGCTGGCGGATGAACGGCAGAGTTAGCCCTCGAGCAAGCGGGCTGCGCCCGGGAGAGGATGTCAAGCACCGCCGCCTGCCGGGCGAGCAATGAACCGAACGAGCGCAGCCTGCGTCTATAAGTCCAGGATTCAGTGGCCGTCTAAAGCCCGCCGGCGAGTCGCGCCGGCTGATGGACGCGGAAGGAGAGAATGTGCATGCTGCAAAGGAGTGCGGGACTCCTGGCTGTCGCACTGGTCATTGCCATGGGCTTCGGCGCGGCCGCTGCGCTGGCGCAGGAGGGTCCATACCGGTTTGACGTCGACGGCACCGCCAGCCAGGCTCTATACCGGGTGCGCGAGGAGTTGGTCGGAGTCGCCCTGCCCGGCGATGCCGTGGGGCGGACCAACTGGATCTCGGGCACCGCGGTGTTTGATGAGCAGGGGCAGGTTATCCCGGAGCTCTCGGCGGTGCGGGTGAATTTGGCGACGCTGCAGAGCGATCGGCCCCAGCGCGACAACTACGTGCGCTACACGACGCTGGAGGCGGGACGCTGGCCGGAGGCGGTGATGGTGCCCGTGGAGGTGCAGGGGCTGCCGTGGCCGCTGCCGGAGGAAGGCAGCGTGCCGGTGACCGTGGTGGGCGACGTGACCATCAAAGACGTGACCCGCCGTCTCGAATGGACGGGCACAGCGTCTTTTGAACCGGGGGCGATGCGGGTCTCGGTGCGTACCCAGTTCAACTTTGCCGAATTCAACCTGCAACAACCCCGGGTTCCCCTCGTGCTGAGCGTGGAGGACCTGATCCGCTTGGAGGCCGACATCCTCTTCCGGCTGGCGACTCAGTAGCGCCCGGCGTTGTGCCCGGCCTTGCGGCCAGGTTTCTACTGAAGCCCGCGGCTCGCGCTGGCGCCGCCCATGAAACCGATACCCTCCGCGTAGCTTCCTGCCTCCGTCAAGCTGCCGCGGAAAGAGCTGACACCGTCCTACCCTGCCGGGCTGGGGCGGTGTCGGCTTTTTTCGGGCCGTATCCTTGCGGCCCGTGTCGCTGAGGGCGTATCGCTGCGGACTGCATCCTTGGTCGGGCGCCGTGCGTCCCGGCTGCGGTCCGGCGTTTACAGCACCCGCTGCCAGTAGCCCACGTCGATCCAGAGGCCAAACTTGCGGCCCACTTCGCGGAAGTGCGCCACCTTTGTCATCCCGAACTTCTCGACCATACACGGAAACCTCGACGGAATGGCGGTAGGGTCGTGTGGAGGATGTAGTGGTTGTAAATGCGGGCGATGGCCTCGCAGTCGGCCTCCGTGGCAGCCCGGATCCTGGCCGCAGCCTTCATCGCGACACCCCCGGCACCGTATCCAGACAGAGCCGTAGCTAGTAAAGGAAAACGGACGGGCAGCCTGCTGGCCCCGTCCGTCTCCTGTTAGCTGAAGGCTGGTGGCCCCGGCAGGACTCGAACCTGCGCACGCGGTTTAGGAAACCGCCGCTCTATCCCCTGAGCTACGGGGCCGCTGCTGGCGAGGCGCCGGCCTAACGTTCCGGCACCTCGCTGCCCCTCTACTATACCCCACGGCGGGACCCGGTTGCAAGCAACGACGGCGTCAACCGTTGGCTGTGCGGCACCATCGCTCGTCCGTTGTCCTCGCCTACCGGACCTGGAACCAGATGATAGACCAGCGGCTCAGGTCGAGATCGGGCGAAGGGCCGAAGATGAAAGACTGTTGTACCGACTCGCCAGGCCCGATGCCTTCCGGCGTCACGTTGGAGAAGCTGCCGAATCCGGCGAAACGGCACGTATACGGGATGTCCGGGAGAATGCAGTCGTTGAGCACGATGGCGATCAGATCCATCGGCGACGACCGCTGGGTGCCGAGATTGGTCATGACGGCGACGACGACCAGGTTTCCGTGCTCATCGTATCCGAGCCCGTCGGTGGGCACCTGGATGAGGATCTGCGGCGGGACCTGCGTCACGGGTGCGTCTTGCGTGCCAGCCTCCTGCGCAGACGACCCCGCGGCTACGATCAAGCTCACGACGACGGCCAACAGTAATACCCACTGCTTGCGGTACATTTACGGTCCTCCTGACCTTAAATCTCATTTACAGTGCAAATCCCTGGGCAATGCAAGCCCCGTGCACGGCGACGGGCCGCGACGGGTGAGCCTGCCGGTCGAGGCCTTGTGCATGGCCAGCAACTTACGGTGAAAACGGTCGCCGGGCGATGGCCGCCCGGATGTGGACTCGCTGGATTCCCCCTCCTTTGTTGCATGCTGGACAAGCGCCCGGGCGGGGGGCATCCCGGGTTTCCGCAGCCTTGTTGATGTGCCAACATTTTCAACTTGTTCCAGCCGGACTCCTGCGCGGGCGCAACCCGGTTGGCCAGTGGGCGGGGCGCCGGATCGGCACATGCCCACTGGCCGTTGACACGGCGGCAGCGCGCCTGGTAATTTGTAGCTGTTAGGTGGCCCTAAAGTCACAAACCAGGCATGCCGTAACTTGCTCGTGTCGAAGTCCTAAGCAGTTACGAGGCACACTCGAGCAGGCTCTCGCCGTCACGAGGAGGAAACCGGATGCGTTCCCGCACTGCCCCGCGCCTCGCACTGTTGTCGCTGGCTCTCGTTGTCGTTGCTGCCGTCGGCTTTCCCGCGGCTGCGTTTCCCGTCGAGATTGAGCACAAGTTCGGCACGACGGTCATCCCCCGCGAACCCCAGCGGGTTGTGACCATCGGTTTCAGCGAACAGGACCCTGTGCTGGCCCTCGGCGTCAAACCGGTGGCTGTGCGGGAGTGGTTCGGCGGCTGGCCGTACGCCGTCTGGCCGTGGGCCCGGGGGCACCTCGGCGACGCGACGCCGCAGGTCCTCGTGATGCCCTACGGCGAACTGGCCTTTGAAACCATCGCGGCGCTGCGGCCGGATCTGATTGTGGCGACCCACAGCGGCATCACCGAGTGGGAATACCAGACGCTTTCCCGTATCGCGCCGACCCTGGCGCAGCCGGGCGAATACCCCGACTTCGGCGTCCCATGGCAGGAGCAGACGCGGCTAATCGGGCGGGCAGTCGGCCGGGAGGCTTTGGCCGAAGAGCTGATCGCCGGGGTGGAGGGAAAGGTTGCGGCGGCGCGGCAGGCGCATCCCGAGTTTGAGGGCGCAACGGTCGCCTGGGCCCATCCGGCCGGTCAAGGCCAGTACTGGGTAGTTGGTCCCAACACGCCGCCGATGCGTTTCCTCGCTAGCCTCGGCTTGAAGCTCCCGCCGGCTCTGGCGGAGATCATCGGCGAGCGGGACTCGGGCCAGATCAGCGCGGAGCAGCTGGCCCTCTTGGATGTCGATGTTCTCATCTTCCAGAGCGGTTCGGAGGCGGATCGGCTGGCGCTGGAGGGCGATCCGCTCTTGCGGCAGCTGCGGGTAGCCCGGGAGGGGCGGGTCGTGCATTTCACCGGAACGACGGATCCGCTGTATGGGGCGTTGAGCTTCAGCACCGTCTTGAGCCTGCCCTACGCGGTTGATCACCTGGTGCCCCTGCTGGCAGCCGCTATTGACGGCGACCCGGCCACCGTGGTGGACAGGTAAGAGGGTGGGGCGGACGCCCCTGGCTGCCCGGGAGACGGAGGCGCAGGAATGGAGCTGGTGGAAGACCGGGCGCCGTCCCTCATGAGGGAGACGGCCGCCCGGCTGACGGCTTTAGGCGGCTATCGCCGCTACTTGGTCGGCGTACCGGCGGAGGATGGTTGGGTGCCCCTCAGCCGCCTGGCCGAACCGGCATTGGCCGAGCAGTGGTTTTCGCAGGCCGCCGAGGGCCTTGGTGATCGCCCATCGGCCGGTGCGTTTCTAACCCGCATCTACATCGATGCGGTCGTCCTCACGTGGCTCTATCCCGTGCTGGTGGACGGCAGGCTGCCCTTGAGTCCGATGGCGCAGGTGGCCATTCACCGGCACCCGCAGGGCTGGGTGGACGCCGTGGCGGTCAACGGCGGCGGGTTGGCGGTGCTCGCCGGCGACCCTGGGCTCGCGTCCCTACCGGCTCCGCTGGAGCGGGGGGCGGGACCTGCACCCGCCGCGATCCCGCGGCAAGCGGAGCCTCTCCTCGTATTCGCCGGACAGGACGAGCTGTTTGATGCGCTCACCGAGCGGCTGCTGCAGCTTCAGCCCTTGCTCGCGGTGGTGCGCGAAGTCAGCGGGCGCGGCTGGCCGGCGCTCTGGGGTGAGGTAGCCGACATCATCAGCGGCAGCGCCCTGTGGCTGGCCCGCCTGCTGGGGCGGGACCGCTGGGCGGCTTGGGGCGACGCGGAGGCCATTATCGACCGGCTGGCGGCACGCGA
This sequence comes from Firmicutes bacterium ZCTH02-B6, assembly GCA_002159155.1. Taxonomy (GTDB): domain Bacteria; phylum Bacillota; class Limnochordia; order Limnochordales; family ZCTH02-B6; genus ZCTH02-B6. Next base: position 1,173 of record LZRQ01000057.1, on the reverse strand, counting down.
ACCGCGGCTCAAGGTCAGGCCGCGGCCGTTTCCGGTCCAGTGGAGCAGCGGGGAAGACCTGTTCACGGTGCGGGGGACGTGTTGCCTGTACTACCGCTTTCACAAGCACAACCCCGAGCACCGGTACTGCGAGTCGTGCCCTCTGCGCTCCGACGAGTGGCGGCTGGAGCGGCTGCGGGCCCAGTTGGAAGCAGACGCCGCGAGGGAAGGAGCTGCCGCCGGGTGACGTTTCCGGCACGGGGAACGGGCAGACGCGGGACAACGGGAGCAGCGACGGGCAGGGAGCCGGGGCTTGGCGGTGGCCCCATCCTGCGTTCGGCGGCTGCGCGCCTTGGGGCTTTGGTGACGGCCGTGGTCCTGCTGGCCGTGGTGGCGGTGCTCGGCCTGCGCTACGGATCCCTTCCCATCACCACGGCTGACGCCATCGACGCCCTGTTCAACTACTCGGGAGCGTCCTATGAGCAAACCGTCGTCCGTTTCCTCCGCCTGCCGCGGGTCATCATCGGGCTGGGCGTGGGGGCGGCCCTGGCGGTGTCCGGAGCGGCCATGCAGGCCGCCACTCGGAATCCGTTGGCCGACCCTTCCATCCTGGGCGTCAACGCCGGCGCCGCCTTCGGCATTGTCACCGCGGTCTACTTCGGCCGGCTGACTCACCCCCTCCACTTCGTCTGGTTCGCCTTTGCCGGGGGACTAGCGGCTGCGGCGCTTGTCTACGCGATCAGTACCGTAGGCGCCGGTGGGGCAACGCCCGTTAAGCTTGCCCTTGCCGGTGTCGTCGTGTCCTCGCTGCTGAACTCCTGGCTGACGGCCCTTCTGCTTTTCCAGCGGGAAACGCTGGATGTGGTCCGCTTTTGGCTGGCGGGTTCCTTGGCCGGGCGGGACCTCAGCGTGTTTTATGCCGTGGTGCCCTTCCTCCTGGTCGGCCTTGCCGCTACCCTGCTCGCTTCCGATCAACTCAACGTCCTCAGCATGGGTGAGGATACGGCGCGGGTACTGGGGATGAACACCGGCCGGGTGCGGCTGCTGACCGCCTTTTTCAGCGTGCTGATGGTGGGGGCCGCTGTGGCTGCGGCCGGGCCCATCGGCTTTGTGGGGTTGGCCGTGCCCCACATCGTGCGCGGGCTTGTCGGCCCGGACTACCGTTGGGTGGTACCCTTCTGCGTGGTCGTCGGG
>LZRQ01000056.1 GCA_002159155.1 Firmicutes bacterium ZCTH02-B6 | reverse complement strand
CTCGTAGAGCGTCCCCCGCCGCAACGTCGCGCCGCCGTAGGTGCGCTTGACCAGCCCCATCTGCTCAAGCTGCGCCAAGTCGTGGCGCACCGTTGCCTCGGAAACCCCAAGCCGGCGGCTGAGCTCCGCCACGCGCACCGAGCCTTCCTTCTCGACGGCGGCGCGGATGTATTCCAGCCGCTCCATGGGCAGCAAGTAGTCGCGAGAATCGCTTGCCACCGTACCGCTCCCGTCCGGGCGCGGCGTTCTTCGCCGCCCGCCCGCTCCTGCGCGCAGCCGCGCTGCGTTTCGTGAGTTCTCTCTTGTCTTGCGATTTCCTTCCCCTTTCTTCTTATTTGTTTGCGGTTTCCCCTATGAATATGCGATAATGAAAAGGAACGAGGAAGAACGAAAACCGAGTCGAACAATTCGCCCAAGACGCGCCGTGCCGGGGTGAGGCAGTTGGAAAAGCGCCGCGTCACGAAAGAAGACGGCCGGTATCTGATTTTCTACTCGTTCGGCGCCCGCTCGGAACGCCCGGGCGCAGCAGGCGCAACCAGGGTGCCAGAGCCGTCGTCACAAGCGCCGCCCCAGCCCGCCTCGCCGCCTGACCGCACCGGCCCCGCGGCGGCCGGCGATCCAGATGCGAAGGAGTCGTAGCCATGTCCGAGCTGCGTTGGCACCCCTATTTGCAGACGTGGGTCATCAGCGCCACCCACCGCCAGGATCGCCCCCTTTTGCCCCCGCCGGAGTATTGCCCCCTGTGCCCGACGCTGCCGGGCGCGTTGCCGACGGAAGTTCCGGCGGAGGACTACGAGATCGTCGTGTTCCAGAACAAGTACCCCTCGCTCTTGCCCGATCCGCCGCCGCCCGCGGTGGCAGGCACTGAGCTTTGCCCGGTGGCGCCGGCGCGGGGCGAGTGCGAAGTGGTCTTGTATTCGCCGGATCACTACGGCACGCTGACGCAGCAGCCCGTTTCCCACCTGCGCAACTTGATTGAGGTGTGGGCGGACCGCTACGAGGAACTCGGGAGCCGCGAGGAGATTAAGTACGTCTTCATCTTCGAAAACCGCGGCGCCGAGGTGGGCGTGACGCTGCACCACCCTCACGGGCAGATCTACGCGTTTCCCTTCATCCCGCCCATCCCGGCCCAGGAGCTGGCTGCAAGCCGCGAGCACCGCGAGCGCACCGGGCGCTGCCTCGGCTGCGACGTCGTGGCCGAAGAGCGCCGGGACGGGCGGCGGGTCCTGTATGACGATGAACATTTCGTCGCCTTCGTGCCCTTTTTCGCTCGATTCCCCTATGAGGTGCACTTGTATCCCAAGGCGCACCGCACGGCCATCACGGAGCTGGGCGAAGAGGAACGCTGGTCATTCGCCCGGGCGCTCAAGGCGACGCTGGTGCGCTACGACGGGCTGTGGGGCTTCCCGCTGCCCTACATGATGGTCCAGCACCAGCGCCCCACCGACGGCGGCCCGCACGATCATTGCCATTTCCACGTGGAGTTTTACCCGCTCCATCGCGCCCAGGACAAGCTCAAGTACTTGGCCGGCAGCGAGACGGGCGCGGGCGCCTTCATCGTGGACATCACCGCCGAGGACATGGCCGGGCGCCTGCGGGCCGTGCCGGTCAGGGACGAGGACCTGGCCGATGGCCTGGACGAGGGCCTGGTGGACGGGCCCCGGCGGCAGGCGGGCCTCGTGCCGGCGAGCGGTGTGGGCGAGGTGGAAGCGCGATGACTGCCGGACCGGGACAACTGCGCGAGCTTTTGGACGCGTTTCAAGCCCGCTTTCCTTTTGACCCCGCTATGCACCCGGCTGATGAGACGGTCGTGGTGCGCTCACCGGGCCGGGTCAACCTCATCGGCGAGCACACCGACTACAACGACGGCTTTGTCCTGCCGCTGGCCATCGACCGGGAAATCCTGCTGGCGGGCCGCCGCCGCCAGGATGAGACGGTGCGGGTGTTCTCGCTCAACATGGGTGACGAGAGCGCGTTTCCCGTAAACGGCGTCGCCGCCCCCGCGGCCGCGGGCGAGGGAAAACCCGGGCCGCCCGGCGGCTGGAGCCGCTACGTGGAGGGCGTCGTTTGGGCGCTGCGGGAGGCGGGCTTCGCCGTGGGCGGGTTCGACGCGGCCCTGGTGGGCAACATCCCGCAAGGCGGGGGCTTGAGCTCGTCCGCCGCGCTGGAGGTGGGGGTCGCGGTCCTCATCAAGGAGCTGTTCGGCCTGGAGCTGGACCCGGTTGCCACGGCCAGGCTGTGCCAGCGGGCGGAAAACGGGTACGTGGGCGTCCAGTGCGGCATTATGGACCAGTTCACGGTGGCCTTGGGCCGGCAGGGACACGCGCTGCTCCTGGACTGCCGCACGCTGGAGTACCACTACGTACCGCTGCCGGCGCAGCACGTGCGCCTGGTGGTGGCCGACACCGGCGTGCGGCGGGCGCTGGCGTCGTCGGAGTACAACACGCGCCGCCGCCAGTGCGAGGAGGGCGTCGCCCTGCTGCGGCGGCACTTGCCGGACATCCGGGCGCTGCGGGACGTGGCGCCGCACTCGTTCGAGCAGCTACGGGATCGGCTGCCTGAGGTTCTCGCCCGCCGGTGCGGCCACGTCATCTACGAGAACGCCCGGGTGCTGGCGGCCGCCGCGTCCCTGGCCAACGACAACTTCACCGCGTGCGGGCAGCTGATGTACGCATCCCACAAGAGCCTCCGCGACGAATACGAGGTCAGCTGCCGCGAGCTGGACGAGATGGTGGAGATCGCCAGGAGCGTCCCCGGCGTCTACGGCGCCCGCATGACGGGGGCGGGCTTCGGCGGCTGCGTCGTCAGCCTGGTGCGCGCCGACGCAGTGGATGCACTGGTGGCCGCCATCGAGGCGGAATACCCCAAGCGTACGGGCAAGACGCCGGCAGTGCACGTCGTCACCCCATCCGCCGGCGCGGCCAGCCTTCAAGTCATCTGGTGACCGGCGCCCCATTTGTCGGGACATGCGCTCCGCTTTCGCCGCGACGTTCGCGGGACAACGGTGTTCGTCCCTGAGTCAAGCGACCTCCCTTAGCCATCCACTCAAGCGCGTCGCGGACCGGCTGGTTCTCGGGAAGCGCCCAGCCAGCGGAGAGGTGGCAAGCCTTGTGGACTAAGCGAGAATTGAAGGGATTGCAGGCAATACCAAGAAATTGACGGCTAGGTGGGTCCGAGGTGTGGGGGGCCTCAAATGGAAGTGTGGGCTGAGAATCGAGCAGATTTAGGGAGCCGCCCACTAGCTGCGACGGACAAAGCACGGCAAGAGCTGGCAGCTAAGTACATCGCTGAACTACGAAGACGCCTTCTGGATCTTACTACGCGCAATCGTCTCCTGAGCTTCAGCTTTGGACCCCGAGCGCGTCAAGTCCGCGTTGTCAATGCTCTTCCCGACGTTATTTATCGTTCACTGTCAGACGGAAAGTCTTTGGTGTTCCGGGCATTGCCGGAACCGAACAATCCGCGTGACCCTGGACGCGGGTCTGCGCAAGAGAAGGCCCAGGGGGATCAGGCGGCGCATGGCTCAAACCGTCCCCTGACAGCCGACGATCGCAGCCCCTCGGTTCTTCCGCAGGCCCACCTCGACTTTTCCCTGGGGAACCATCAGCATGGACTGGAGTGGGGCACCCTGGTGCCCGCTCCTCACCAGGAGAAGAGCGTCGAAGCATGGGCGTGGGCGAATGGGATCAATCCATCATACGACCTACCCCGAGGCCAGGAAGATCTGGGCAAGGCCGCCGGGAATGATACGGAGTTGCAGCTCCCACTCTTTCCGACTGAGATGGAACGGAAGCTGCGATCCATACAAGAGGGAGCGCAACTGGCGCTATCCGAGATGGGTATCAATATCTTGTTTGTTGCCTTCGGTTTCCTTGAGTGGTTGGAGTCCGGGGCCTCGGAGAGGCGGCATTTTGCGCCCTTGCTGCTTCATCCAATTAAGATGGAGCGGCGTCTCATTCGACAAACCTATCGTTACGCAATCCAGTCAACGGGCGAGGACACTCTGGCCAACGAGACGCTCAGCGAACGGTTGCGCCAGGACTTCGGCCTAGAGCTCCCCACCTTCGACGAGGCGGATACGCCGGAGACCTATTTTGAGAAGGTTGCCGAGGCCATTCGGGACCTGAAGGGCTGGAAGATTCGTCGATTTGTCGCTGTTGGTCTGTTTCCCTTCGCTCGGATGGCGATGTACCATGATCTGGCTCCAGATAGATGGCCCGCTGAGAAAGCCTTGAATCGACATCCGATACTGCTGGCCCTGCTAACTGGGGGAGATGAACCGGAATCTCTGATAGCGGAGGATTACAACACCGATCTGCCCGAGATAGCCTCTAAAGTACCTATCCTCATCACCGACGCGGACTCCTCCCAGTTCTCGGCCATCGCAGATGTCATGAGCGGTCGGAACGTTGTCATCATCGGACCGCCGGGCACGGGCAAAAGCCAAACAATCACCAACATCATCGCGGCCGCATTGTACGAGGGCAAAAAGGTGCTCTTCGTTGCCGAAAAGCTGGCGGCCCTGGAAGTGGTGAAGAAGCGGTTGGACGAGGCTGGGTTAGGCGACTTCTGCCTGGAGCTGCACTCAACGAAGGTCGGGAGGCAGGCCGTCTACAAGTCGCTTAAGCGTCGTTTGGAGGCGGTGCGAAGGGCTTCAGGGAAACCAGCTGAGGGTCTGCGGCAACGCGTTCGCGACATCATCGGGGCATTGAACATGTATGCCCAAGAGCTAAACACCCCCTTCGGTTCCATGGGTATGACGGCGCAAGAAGTCATGTGGACATATATCCGCAGCCGGCATGACGCGGATCGACTTGGATTGCCGTCCGAACTCTCCACCCTAAGATTAGACTATGCCTGCACCTTGTCAGCGGCCGGCTTCAATGAGCGTTGGGCCGCGTTGCAGTCGATCGAGAAGCTGGCAAGCGAAATCGAACAACAGTTTGGTAGCGTTTCCAGCCACCCTTGGTTTGGTACACATGTGTCCCCGCTCACGCCCATTGAGAGAGACGATCTCTTTGGGAAACTGGAGGCATGGCTGAACGCGGTAGAAAAGGTCCGGTGCTCGGCCGAGGAAACCGCCAACCTGGGTATCGCTATTTCAACTTTCGGCGATGCACTGAGTGTGGCCGGCGTGGTCCAGTGGTTGCCAGCTACCGACCCAGAAGGAGTTCTCCGCGTTGTGCAGGTCCTGGACCACGCGGAAACGCGCGAAGGCGTTGCCCACCTCGTAAAGCACCTGGAGGCGTACCATCACTCTCTCGCAAAGATTTCGGCTCTCGGCGTCGCCAAGCCCGACATCGGCGAGGACACCGTAGTTGAACTGCTGTCCATGTGGGAGACCGTGCTGGCCAAAGCCGGTCAACAGTTCGCCACCTTAGACCGACTGTCTGGGTTATTTAAGCTACTGGAGGACACCCTTACGCAGTTGGACCTCGTCCATAGACGCGCGGAACAACTCATATCCAAGTCAGGTGCCTCAATCACGCGCACACCAAACAATCTGTTACTGCTTGGAAAGGCCCTTGCGTTAGTGCGAGATACTCCAGACCATGTTCTCGCCTTGCGGACACCTGGCCTTGTACACGAAAACACCCAATACACGTTGCAAAGGGCCGCCGCTTGGGCAGCGGACCTTCGTGCTCGGCGAGATAGCCTGGGCGGAGTGTTCGTACTCCGCGACACTGACGATGTGGCCGCCTTGCGCAATGCCGCTGGGGTTATCAGGTCAACAACACTCATAGGGCGCCTTTTCTCGAGAGATTACAAGGCGGCTGAGCGGCTTTGGAGGAGCCGACGACGGACCCCCATCTCATTGTCTCCTGCTCAGAAGGCATCCGAACTCGACGAACTCGCGAGATATTACGAGGACAAGCGGCGGCTTGAACAGGATCCGTTGTTACACGAACTGTGCGGTTCGAGCTTCAGGGGGATAGATACCGATTTCGCCAAGTTCCTAGCGGTTACTGCTTTTGCCGATGCCGTCCGGCAATTGACTAGTGCCCACGGACTTCCGGGGAAGGTTCTTCGTCGCCTGCTTTTGGAGGGTGACGCCGATCTCTTGGCAGAATTGGCCGCTGAGGAAGCAGAGGAACCTTCTTTCACAACGGCTTGCTCCCAACTGATACGCGCACTTCGGCAGTTGCCCATCGCCATAGACGGAGGCCCCGACCAAGACCTTGACGTGCTCCGTGAGGCCCTCAGCAATTTGCAAGACCTGCTTGCAGCTATTCAAGCAGTTGCTACGCGACTCGGGTTGAGGGGCAGCTTCAGCAAGGCAGATTTGGAGCACCTGCTGGTTCTTGTGAGAGAGCGGGAGGCCGTCGCTCGGACGGTCCGTAACAACCATCTAGTCGCCCAGCGGTTGCAGGATTTCTACCAAGCTGAGCACACGAATGTCCGCACGCTCAGGGAGGCACTAGCCCTTTCCGAGAGGCTATACGCGGAGTATTCTCCGACTGTCGCTACCTCGGTCTTGAAAGCGGTGCAGCGGTACGGACTCGAGGCAGTGAAACAAGCCGGCCGAAGCCTGGCAAAGGCTCTCGAAATGGAAAGGCGAGCGAGGCGCGCCTGTCTGGATCGACTAGTCAAGCTCGAGTGGGATGAGTTTATAAACGAGAAGGAACCGAACAGGGTGCCGATTGGCAGGCTGTATCAAAGGCTAGAGCGTCTGTTGGAGCATCGCCGCGAGCTTCCTGGCTGGATTGACTTTTGTCGAGCCTGGCGCGAGGCCGAGCGCCTGCGCGTTGACGTCATCGTCGACCTGTTCAAGAGAAAGGGAGTTCCCTTCAAGCACCTTACAACCGCACTCGAAGTGGTTCTTTACCAAAGCCAAGTGGAAGTCCTGTTCGCGACCAATGAGCGAATAAAGTGGCTGTCAGGCAACAAGCAGGAGAGCTTGCGCGAGACTTTCCGCCAGCTTGACAAGGAGCTTCTGCAGGTTCAACGGGCTGAGCTGGCTGAGCGGCTCTTTGCGGCACCTGTTCCCTGGGGAGTCGGTACGGGACCGAAGAAGACCTGGACCGATGGAGCCTTGCTCAATAATGAACTGGCAAAGGATGGACGTCAGCTCCCGGTTAGGGAGCTCATTCAGCGTGCTTATCGAGCGATCCAGGCGCTGAAACCATGTTGGATGATGTCCCCAGCATCCATTGCCCAGTATGTCCCACCGGGCACGGCGGAGTTTGATCTGGTTGTCATCGATGAGGCATCCCAGGTGCGGCCCGAAGAAGCCTTGGGAGCTATCGCTCGCGGCCGCCAGTTGGTCGTGGTCGGAGATCCGCAACAACTGCCGCCGACCGACTTCTTCCGTCGCCTAGACGACCACGACGAAGAATCGGACGACCCGGATGAGGACCACGTAGACAGCGAATCGATTCTCGACTTGGCCCTGCGAACGTTTCATCCGGTTCGCCGTCTGCGCTGGCACTACCGGTCGCGCCACGAAGACCTGATCGCATTCTCCAACAAGGAGTTCTATGACTCCTCGTTGATCATTTTCCCGTCGGCCCGGAGCAAGGATGCGAAGTTGGGTGTTCATTACGTTTTCGTGAACGGGTTCTACATGCCAAGGCAACGCGTAAATCCCGTCGAAGCGCAACGCATTGCCGACGCCGCGATCGAATTCATGATCAAACACCCGGACCGTTCCTTGGGGATCGTGTGCATTAACAGGGCGCAAACAGAGCTCGTACAGGAAGAGATTTACCGGCGTCTGGCCGCAACTCCGAAAGCGGAGGAGTACCGGCTGAGGTGGGAGGACACCCTCGAACCGTTTTTCATCAAGAACCTGGAGAATGTGCAAGGGGATCAAAGAGACGTCATTTTCATTTCGACTGTGTACGGCCCAGATCCGGAAACCCGACGGGTGGCTCAGCGTTTCGGCCCGATCAACTCCCCCCACGGTCATCGACGCCTCAACGTTCTGTTCACGCGAGCGAAGGAACTGGTCGTTGTGTTTTCCTCCCTCAAGCCGGAAGATATTATCGCCGATGAGCGCAGTCACAGAGGTGTGCACGTCCTACGTGCCTACCTGGCGTTTGCGCGTTCCGGTTTGCCGCCGGCGACAGGCAAGTCGACGAGTAGAGAACCTGATTCCGACTTTGAGATCTTCGTGGCCGAGCGATTGAGAACTCACGGGTATCAGGTCGTTCCGCAGGTAGGGGTGAATGGTTACTTTGTGGATATTGGGGTGCTAGACCCGGATGACCCGAGTCGCTTCCTGGCAGGAATCGAGTGTGACGGTGCCATGTACCACTCGGCAAAGTCTGCTCGCGACAGGGATCGGCTGCGCCAGGAGCAACTGGAAGCACAGGGGTGGAACATATATCGCATCTGGTCCGTGGACTGGTTCTCTGACCCGGACCGGGAGATACACAAACTACTTACATACTTGAGTACCTTGCGGATGAGAACGCGGCCGCTGACTCGTCCTCTACAGGACTCCTCCTAATCCGCTTGGAATTATACGCAAATATGAGCTCATTGACCGCCGGAGGATTCCATGTGTTCCTGGCATGCCTCCCGCCCGTGGCGGCCGGTTTCCTGCTGCTGCGGCGTGTCGCCCCGGCATGGGCGGCCTTCGGTGGGCTGGTGACGGGATTGGCCGTGCTGCCCGCCTTCAGGCCGTCGCCGGCCGCCCTCGGCGCAGCGCTCGCGGGCGCCATCCCCCTCGCCGCCGAGGTGCTTCTTATCTTGTACGGCGGCATCATCCTGTTCGCGGTGCTGCGCTCGACGGGCCTGCACCAGGTGTTGGGCCAGGGGGTCGCGTCGCTCGCGCCCGACCGGCCGCGGCGGGTGCTGCTGGTGGCGCTGGGCGTTGCGCCGTTCCTGGAATCGGTGATCGGCTTCGGCGTCGGTATGATCATGGCGGCGCCCATCCTGCGGGAGTTTGGGCTCTCGTCGCGGCTGGCCGCGCTGGTGGCCATGCTCGGCATGGTCAGCGTTCCCTGGGGCGCTTGGGCCCCGGGCACGCTGGTCGCGTCAGAACTGGCCGGCGTCGACTTCGACGCCCTCGGCGCCGCCTCCGCCCGCTTGATGCTGCCTGCGTTCCTGGCCTGCGGCTTTGCGGCGTTGGCGGCCGTCGAAGGCGCCCGGGGCGCCTTGAGGCGGGCGGCCGACGTGGCGCTGGCCGCCGCCGGCCTGTGGATGGGCATCTGGGGAGCCAATCTGCTCGTGGGCACCGCCCCGGCGGGCGCTGTGGGCAGCGCGGCCGCGGCAGGAACGGTGGTGGCCCTCGCCAACTGGGGTCCCCGGGGTCGTCCGTCCGCGGCCGGATGCGCGGCCGGGTCCGCTGCCGGAGTACCTCCGGGGGCGGATGCTCCGTCCAGAATCGCGTTCGGCCGGGCCCTGGTTCCGTATGCGGTGCTGCTGGGTACGCTGCTGGCCGCCCGCCTCGTCGTAGGCATCACCGGCCTTCCCGATCCGGCCGGCCGCTGGCTGCGGAGCCCGGCGCTGTGGCTGCCGGTGACGGCGGCGATCACCCTCTGCACCGGCCTTCGCTCCGGGCGGCGGGCAGCGGCGGCGGAAGCCGCCCTGTGGGCGTTTCATCGCTGGAAGGGTGCGGCTGCCGCCACTCTGCTCTTCTTATGCCTGGGCATTCTCATGACCCACGCCGGTATGGCGAACGCGCTGGCAGCGGGGGCGGCCCGCATCGGCGGCGCCTACGTGCTGCTGGCGCCGTGGCTCGGCGGCCTGGGCGGTTTCCTGACAGGCACCAACACCGGCGCCAACGCCATGTTCGCCGCCGCCCAGGCGGCTGCGGCCGTGGAACTGGGCGTGCCCGTCTTGGGCATGGTGGCCTTCCAGAACGCAGCCGCGTCGCTGCTGACGATGGTGTCCGGACCCAGGGTGGCGCTGGCCCGCACCCTCGTGGACGAAGGAGAATCACGGCAAGACCTCGTCCGGCTGCCCCTGGCCGCCGACCTGGCCACGCTGGCGGCGTGGAGCCTGTTGGCGGGGCTGACCCTCCGGCCGCCGCTTTGAGCGCCTGGCCACCAGTGCGAACGTGGGAGCCAGCGTGCGACGCCAGCGTGGGAGCCAGGCTGGGAGCCAACTTGGGAGCTAGAGGGGAGGCGCCTGGCCGCCGCAGCGCGGCAGCGGGCAGCGCCCCCCGCCAGGAAGCGCTGCCCGCCCGAATCGCCGGTTGGCCTTGGCTGGCCCCAACAGATCTCGTCCGGCCTCGCCCTGCCCCTTACGACGCCTTCTCCAGCGCCAGCGGGGCGATCCACGCGGCCGGGTCCACCTTCCACTTGCGGCCGATGCGGATGTCAAACCGGTCCAAATGCATGACCTTGGCCCACGCCTGGACGAAGTCGTGCACGAACTTCTCCTGGGCGTCGTCCGCGGCGTACACCTCCGCGAGGGCCCGCAGCTGCGAATGGGCGCCGAAGATGAGGTCGACGCGGGTTGCGGTCCACTTAACCTCGCCGGTCCTGCGGTCGCGGCCCTCAAACAGCTCCTCGCTCTCTTCCACCGGCTGCCACTCGATCCCCATGTCCAGCACGTTGACGAAGAAGTCGGTGCTCAAGGTGCCGACCCGGTCGGTGAAGACGCCGTGCGGCAGGCCCTTGTAGTTCGCGCCCAGCACCCGCAAGCCGCCGACCAGGACCGTCATCTCGGGCGCCGACAACGTCAGGAGCTGCGCCTTGTCGATGAGCAGCTGCTCGGCCTTGAACTCGGACTTGGCCTTCATGTAGTTGCGGAAACCGTCCGCAAACGGCTCGAGCACCTTCTGGCCCTCGATGTCCGTCTGGTCCTCCCGGGCGTCGGTGCGTCCCGGTGCGAAGGGCACGACGACGTCGTAGCCGGCCCGGCGGGCGGCCTCCTCCACGCCGGCGTTGCCTGCGAGCACGATCAGGTCCGCCAGGGAAACCCGCTTGTTGCCCTTCTGGGACTTGTTGAACTCCTCCCGGACTTCCTCGAGCACGCCCAGGATGCGCTGCAGCCGCTCGGGCTCGTTGGCCTCCCAGTCCTTTTGGGGCGCCAGCCGAATCCGGGCACCGTTGACGCCGCCCCGCTTGTCGGAGCCGCGGTAGGTGGACGCCGCCGCCCAGGCCACCCAGACGAGGTCCGAGACGGAGAGACCCGTCTGCAGGATGCGCTCCTTGAGGTACGCGGCGTCGGCCGGCGTGATGAGCTCGTGGTCCACCGGCGGCACCGGGTCCTGCCATGGAAACTCTTCCTGCGGCACCTCGGGGCCCAGGTAGCGGCTGCGCGGCCCCATGTCGCGGTGGGTCAGCTTGAACCAGGCCCGGGCAAATGCCTTCGCGAACTCGTCCGGGTTTTCCAGGAAACGGCGGGCGATCTTCTCAAACTCCGGATCCATCTTGAGGGACAAGTCTGTGGTCAGCATGCCCGGCGCCCACTTCTTGTTGGGATCGTGCGCGTCCGGCACCGTGCCCTTGCCCATGCCGTGCTTGGGCTTCCACTGCCACGCGCCCGCGGGGCTCTTGGTCAGCTCCCACTCATAGCCAAACAGGTTCCACAGGAAGTTGTTGGTCCACTTGGTGGGCGTCGACGTCCACGTGATCTCGATGCCGCTGGTGATGGTGTCGCCGGCCTTGCCGGAGCCGTGGCTGCTCTTCCACCCCAGGCCCATCTGGTGAATCGGCGCGGCGTCCGGCGCCGGGCCCACCTTGGACGCGTCGCCCGCACCGTGGGTCTTGCCAAAGGTGTGGCCGCCCGCGATGAGCGCCACCGTCTCCTCGTCGGTCATGCCCATGCGGCGGAACGTCTCCCGCACTTCCTTCGCGGCCGCCACGGGGTCAGGGTTCCGGCCCGGCCCCTCGGGGTTCACGTAGATGAGCCCCATCTCGGTGGCCGCCAGCGGATCCTCGAGCTCCCCGTCCTTCATGCGGGCGCTGCCGTCCCACTGCTTTTCCGTGCCCCAGTAGATGTCTTCCTCGGGCCCCCAGTAGTCCTCGCGGCCGCCGGCGAAACCGAGGGTCTTGAAGCCCATGGACTCCAGCGCCACGTTGCCCGCCAGGATCATCAGGTCAGCCCACGAGATCTTTTTCCCGTACTTCTTCTTGATGGGCCACAGCAACCGGCGGGCCTTGTCGAGGTTGGCGTTGTCAGGCCAGCTGGCCAGCGGTGCAAAGCGCTGCGTGCCGCCCTCGGCGCCGCCGCGGCCGTCGGCGGTCCGGTAAGTACCCGCGCTGTGCCAGGCCATGCGGATCATGAGCGGGCCGTAGTGGCCAAAGTCCGCGGGCCACCAGTCCTGGGAGTTGGTCATCAGCTCTTCCAGGTCTTTCTTGAGCTGCCAGTAGTCGAGCTTCTGGAACTCCTCCGCGTAGTTGTAGTCTTCCCCCAAGGGGTTGGCCTGCGGCGAATGCTGGTGGAGAATGTCGATGTTGAGCAGCTCGGGCCACCAGTCCTTGTTGGTCGTGCCCCGGCCCTTGGTGTGCACGCTGCCCACCGCCGGAGCCTTTTCCTTCTCGAGCTCCATCGCGTGAGCCCACTCCTTTCAGTTGATGTTGTGGCCGGCCGGCGCCGTGTCCGCCGCCCCGTCCGGCTTGGTTTCGCCTTGCGCGCACCTGTCGCAGATGCCGCCAAACTCGAGAAACACCTGATCCACCCGGGCAAAGCCGCCCACGCGCCGAATCGCCTCCAAGGACTCGGGAGGCAACTCCACCGTGGGCACATCCACGATGCGCCCGCAGCGGCGGCAGCGGAGGTGGCTGTGGTCGTCCAGGTTCGCGTCGTACAGCGCCGGCCCTTCGGCCTGCGGGTACTCCCTGATCAACCCTTCCGCCGTCAGGGACGCCAAGGCCCGGTAGACGGTGCCGAGGCTGATACCGGGGATTTCCCGGCGCACCTCCTCATACACCCAGCGGGCGTCGGGATGGTGATGGGCCCGGCGGACAGCAGCCAGCACCGCCGCCTTTTGCTTGGTGTTGCGGAACTTGGTCATCGCTCCCGTCAGGGCGTCACCGTCCTGCCTCGATTCACCGCCCCTTGTCGTTATTAGTAACGATTACTATTACGGGAAACCGGCGGATCTCCTGCCTACCCGCGCCGGAATTTCGCGCAAAACCCGCGCGTGGGCATCACCCGTTACCGGCACACACTACCCGCGAGGTGAGATCGCATGAACACCGGATGGTGGGTGGCGCTTTTGGGCGTCATCGTGTCGCTGGCCGCATGGACGATGTGGATGGGCACCATGTTCGGGGCGGGTCTCTTGGGCCTTCGCCGTGCCCACATCCTGCTTGGCGTCCTGGACGCGCTCTTTGGCCGGCGGGCGCCGGTGGAAAACCGCTGAGCGCCGGCTGCTCAACGTCTGGGCGCTATGTCTGTAACCCGTCGTGAGAAATGAGATCACGGGACACCGTGGGACAACACGGGCCAAACCGGGACGTGACGCGAGTTTGAGGGGTGTCGCGGGGGTATCTCGGTCGCGCGCCGTTGAAATGAGACAAGGCGAGAAGGCACCGGAAACCGGCGCGAAGAATGAGACAACGGGGGCTGTCGTGTAAAGGCGTACAAACGCCGTTCAAAACGGGCTTTGTAGCCGTTTGGAAGACAGGTTATCGGGGGTCACCTCCAGTATGATGACCGCGGACTAAGGAACCATACTAAGGAACCCGCCGAATACCAGGAGAGGGTATGCGAAAACTCGATGCCATGCGGGCTTGCCTAGTTGTCGCCCTTGCGACGACTAAGGAACCCTCTTCCCGACTGCAGATCGTCGGCCTGCGAGATCACTCGGAGGCCTATTTCACGCGCTCTCAGCCGCAGCAGAGTGCTGTTTTTTTGTTTCGGCAAGCTCTGAGGTCAGCTCTGGGAAAGCGCGTCGCAGCTGGACGCGCATCCACGCTCTCGTGTCATCATCGGCCCCTCTCGCCATCTCCCAAAGCAGCGCCAACATCTCCGCCAGCTCCTCGTCATCCTCAGGAGTCACTTCCAATATAATCTGCCCCTCAACTTCGGAAGCCGCACTGGTCTTTCCGAGGAGCAACCAATCCAATGAGACTGCGCACGTGTGAGCAAGATTCACGAGAAAGAGCAGGCCCGGGAACGACCTACCTGTTTCCACGGAGGCGAGGTTGGCGCGAGTGACACCAACAAGGGCAGCAAAATCCTCTTGAGTCCGGCTTCCCCGGATGTGGCGGACCCTCTGCCCTATTTCCTTCTTCAGTGCCTCCGTGACCTCCATTCACACCACCCTTGACCTTGTGACTGTCATACACTAGAATGAGAGTGAGCCAAGCAATTAGCCCAATAAGGGCACACGGACCCCTACCCCGGGCCGCCACCCGGGAGGGGTCAAGCACCACCAGAAGGAGGAAGCCGGCCGTGACACCTCGGGAGATCCGAGCCGCTCTGATCCTACGGGGCGTCAAGCAGCGGGACGTCGCCCAGGAGCTGGGCGTGTCGGAGGCCATCGTCTCGCAGGTCATCAGCCGCAAGCGGACCAGCGAGCGGATCGAACGCGCCATCGCTCGGGCCATCGGTCGCCCCGTGCACGAGGTGTTCCCGAAGGAAGTGGCCTGACGTCCTCTTGGTCTTCATCTTAACAGCACACGGACCAAGGGGCAACGGCTAAGTTGTCAGCCGATTTTGACGGCAGGCCGGCCCAAGAAACGGAAAGGAGCTGAGCCCAGTGGCAGGACGCCGGCGCAAGTTTTCCGTGGAACCGGAAAATCAGTTGTCGCTCTTTGACGTGCTCCAGGATGCGGCTACCAAGATGACACCCACTGAGCCCGCCCCCGGGAGCATGGACATGGGGTCCTGCATTCGCCAGTCCATTTCCGAAGCCATCCGCCGCTCGGGATTGAAGCGGTGGGAAATCGCCGGCCGCATGAGTGAGCTGCTGGGCGTCGAGATCACCGAGAGCATGCTCAATGCGTGGTCGGCCGAGAGCCGCGAGGACCGGCGCTTCCCCGCCGAGTACCTGGCGGCCTTCTGCTATGTGACGGGTGACCGGGAGATCCTGCGGGCCATCGCCCGGAAGGTGCACTGCTGGCTGCTGGAGTCTGAGGAGGCCGTCATGGCTGAGCTCGGACGCATCAACTGGCAGCGGCAGCAGCTGGCGGCGCGGGAGCGCGAGGTCAAGGCGTACCTCGCGGAGATGAAGCGCCGGCGGCCCGGGGCTGACAGGGCCGGTTACAGCAGCCTGTCACCAGGGGAGTAAGTGCCATTGTCAGGAGCGGGAGAAGGGCGGTCGCTGAGCGTGACCTTTGTCGAACTCGATCCAGTCGTCAAGGGCGTCGGGGTTATGGAACTCCAGACCTTGGTCTCCATAGTCCCAGCGATTGCGGTCCGCGTATGTCGTCAAGACCAAGCCGACGCCCATCGGTGTGATCTGCATGTAGGTCACCACTTCGTCCCCCCGCAGCAACACGGCCCAAAGGGATTCTTTGATGGACTCCGGAGCCCGCTCCAGCTCGTCGTCAACATGGTGGATGCGCACGATGTCCCGTACGTTCAGCGGGGCAAGCGCAGCCACCACGATCCCGTCTTCCGTCAACAGGTAACACCGCCACTCTTGTGGCGTCTCCAGATCGGCCGCGACGGCGCTCCTGAACCGGTCAGAGAGTTCGAATGCTCTCTTTGCCTTGGTCGTCCAGTCGGAACCGAGCGGCCGGGATGCAACGAACTCCCGGATGAGCTTCAAGTCAGCATCAAAATCAGGACGGCTCACAAGGAGGCACCCCCCTGTGTATCTCGAGATTCTGAGTGACCGGCAACGCGCCATTGAGTTCATCTCCGGCACGAGACTTCGGCGCCCTGCAAACTGGGAGGAACTCCCGCGCAGTGAGCGAGCCGCCTTTGCGGAGTTGCGCCGACTGCAGGGCTTGTTGTTGTCGGATCAGGAGCTCCGTCTGCCCAAGGAAGTGTTCCCTGGCGTGGTCGAGTTGACGAGCGACCGGAGCTCTCAGTCTTTGAACTAGTCGCCTTCGCCGCCAGTGCTTCGTTCTCCTGGCCGGCGATAATCGGAGGTGCGGACGGTGAAGCGGATTCTAGCAATGGGCAGCATCAAGGGCGGGGTGCGGTCTCTCCTGATCGTGCGGCACGGCAAGGACGGCCGGGTCTGCACCACCCTGCGCGTGGACAAGCTGCCCACCCGTCCGCGGGCCATCGACTTGGACTTGCCGGCGTTCCTCACACGACGGGAGGTGTCGTCCCGGTGAAGTACCTGCCCGTCGATGAAGTGGCAGCTCTGCTCGGCATCAGCGAGCGGGCAGTCCGGAAGAACGCGGAAGAAGGCAAGTACGGCGAGATTCGCTATGAGGAAGGCAATCGCGGCCGAGGCGGCCGTGTGATGTTGATCCCCTTGAGCGGCCTGCCGGCGCCGGCCCGGGTGAGCTACCTCAAGCGCATGGTGGACACCCCAGAGACCACCGATGACCTGTCCGATCTGACCCAAGATGAGCGTGACGAGATCGGACGAAAGAAGGCCGTCCTGGCGGCCTGGTGGGCCTATAGGTCAGAGGCCCGCGGTGGCCGGAGCCTGCGCGAGGTAGACCGGGAGTTTGTGGCCATGTGGCAGGCCCAGCACCCGGAGGCGCGCCTGTCGGTGCCGACGCTGCACCGCTGGGACAAGGCCTACCGGGAAGGCGGCCCGCGGGCGCTGCTCGACCGGCGGGGCCGGGCCCGGGCCGGCGAGACGTCGGTGCCGGACGATCTGTGGCAGCTGTACAAGGATCTGTACCTGAGCGAGCACCGCCGGACGCACATGCAATGCTACCAGTTCGTGCGGGACTATGCCTTCATTAACAAGCGCCTGCATGAGGTGCCCAGCGAGTCTGCCTTCCGCCGGCGGGCGGAACGGGAGTTTGACAAGGCGACCCTCATCTTCCTGCGCGAGGGAGAAAAGGCCTGGCAATCGCTGGCCGCCCCGTACCTGGAGATGGACCGGGCCGGCGTGGCGCCGGGCGCCATCTACGTCTTTGACCACTTCCAACTGGACATCGCCGCCGTGGACGAAGACGGCCGGGTGATTCGCCCGTGGCTGTCGGTGGCCATGGATTACCGGACGCGGCTCTATGTCGGCTGGGCTGTCACCAATCGGCCCTGCACCGACTCCACCATGGCCGCCGCTGGCATGGCGTTCATGAATCCAGAGCGCGGCGTGCCCGACATTATCAAGCTGGACAACGGGCGGGAATACACGAGCTACGCCTTCGCTGGCCGCGGTCACCGCAAGGCGAGCCACAAGCTGGTGCATGACGAGGCGTACATCCGTTCCCTCGTGGCCCACCTCCAGCTGACGGTGATCTTCACCACGCCGGAGCATCCCCAGGGGAAGGGTGAAGTCGAACGCTCGTTCCGTACGGTCCACGAGGAGTTCTGCAAGTCGTTCCTCAGCTACCTGGGCAACCGCCCGGAGCACCGACCCGAGAACGCCGAGGCGATCCGCAAGGACAAGAGCAAGCTCCTGACCCTTCCTGAGGTCCACAAGTGGGTCTCTGAGTACATCGTCAACGTGCACAACGAGCGGCCACATCAAGGCCGCGACATGAACGGCCTGTCGCCGCGCCAAGTGTGGGACGCGGAGATCCACCGGCGCCCGGTGCGCTACGTGGACCGGGACGTCCTCAAGCTCCTTCTCATGCCCTACGCCGAGGGCCGGCTGTACACGGTCCAGCGCGGCGGCATCAAGGTGTGGGGCCGCTATTACTGGTCTGAGGCGCTCTACCGCCTGCTGGGCGAGAAGGTCATGGTCCGCTACGACCAGGCCGACGCCAGCCGGATCTATGTGTTCCGTCCGGACGGCAGCTTTGTGGACGCGGTGCCGGCCAAGGCCTTGGGG
>LZRQ01000055.1 GCA_002159155.1 Firmicutes bacterium ZCTH02-B6 | reverse complement strand
GATGGAACCGGCCGGGCGCGCGACCGCGCCCGGCCGCCTGCCAAAAACCCCTCGCATCGCGGTACGTTCGCGCCGAACCCGCTATGCTATAATCGACCCATGGACAAGCCAATCATCCTTGCTTCCGCGTCCCCTCGCCGGCAGCAACTGCTGGCTGAGACAGGTCTCCCGTTCACGGTGGCGGTTTCCGAAGTGGACGAAGAAGCGATCGACGGAGCGTCGCCCCGGGAGCTCGCCGCGCGGCGGGCGCTCTGCAAGGCTCAGGCGGTGGCTCGGACCGTTCCTCGCGGACTTGTGATTGGAGCCGATACCATTGTGCTCTGCCAAGGCCAGGTGCTCGGCAAGCCCAAGGACACGGCCGATGCCAAGCGGTTGCTGTCGCTGTTGTCGGGCAAGAGCCATCGCGTCATCACCGGCGTATGCGTTATCGAGGCTCCGTCGGGACGTTGCGCGGTCGATTCGGCGTGCACCAAAGTCACTTTTCGACGGCTTGCGCCTGATGAGATTGACCGCTACGTGACCACTGGAGAGCCCATGGACAAGGCCGGCGCCTATGGCATCCAAGGCAAGGGGGCGCTCTTGGTGGAACGGATCGTGGGGGATTATTTCAACGTGGTTGGGTTGCCGTTGACGCTTTTGGCCCGCATGTTAAAGGAGTTTGGGGTGCACATGCTGTAACGGGGGGTGGCACCGGTGGCCCGCGCGCTGGGTCCGGTCGTCATGCGGGAGCTGCCCGGCCACGAGCGGCCGCGGGAACGGCTCCTGAACATGGGTGAGCGGAATCTCAGCACCCGGGAACTGCTGGCCATCTTGCTGCGGACGGGAACATCCGGGGAATCGGCCCTGGCCCTCGCGGACCGGCTGCTAGCCCACGCCGGGTCGCTCCGGCGGCTGGCGGCCATGAGTGCCCATGAGCTCCTGCAGTTGCCGGGCGTCGGCCCGGCCAAGGCCGCGCAGGTCAAAGCGGCGCTGGAGTTGGCGCGCCGGCTGGCGCTGGAGCCCCACTACGAGCGATTTGCCGTGCGTCATCCTCGGGATGTGGCCGGGCTTTTGATGGGGGACATGCGGGATCTCGACCGCGAGGTGTTTAAGGTGCTCATGCTTGACACAAAGCACCGCGTCATCGCCATCGAGACCTTGTCCGTCGGGGATCTCACCGGGACGCTGGTCCATCCCCGGGAGCTCTTTAAGGATGCCATGCGCCGCAACAGCGCCGCCGTCATCCTGGTGCATAACCACCCAAGCGGCGATCCGGAGCCGAGCCCGGACGATATCGATCTTACCCGGCGCCTGGTGGCAGGTGGCCGCTTGCTGGGCATAGAAGTGCTGGACCACATTATAATCGGAGACAATCGCTACGTCAGCCTCAAGGAACGCGGTTTTGTGGACGCGCCTTAAGGCCTGAAAGGGGAAGGTGCGAAGGATGTTCGGCGGCTTCGGGCGCGACATGGGCATCGATCTGGGCACGGCCAATACTCTCGTCTACGTTAAGGGCCGGGGCATCGTGGTACAGGAGCCTTCCGTCGTAGCCATCGATGTGGAAACCAAGCAGGTGCTGGCCGTCGGCGAGGAGGCCAAGCGGATGGTGGGGCGGACGCCCGGGAGCATCGTGGCCGTCCGGCCGCTGCAGGATGGCGTCATCGCCGACTTCGACGTAACCGAGCGCATGCTGCGCCACTTCATCAGCATCGCCAACCGGCGTATCGGATTCTTCCGCCCGCGGGTCGTCATCGCGGTGCCCTCAGGTGTGACCGAGGTGGAAAAGCGAGCGGTCATCGACGCGACGCTGTCGGCCGGCGCCAAGGATTGCCGCCTGATCGAGGAGCCGATGGCGGCGGCCATCGGTTGCGGTTTACCGGTGCAGGAACCGTCGGGCAGCATGGTTGTGGACATCGGCGGCGGGACCACGGAGGTGGCGGTCATTTCCCTGGGCGGCATCGTGACGCACCGGTCGGTGCGGGTAGGCGGCGACGAGTTGGACGAAGCCATCGTGCAGCACGTGCGCCGCAATTACAACCTGCTCATCGGCGAGCGGACGGCGGAGGAGGTCAAACATGCCATCGGCTCCGCGTACCCGATGGTCGATGATGACGAGCGCACCATGGACGTGCGCGGGCGCGATCTGGTGACCGGTCTGCCCAAGACGGTTACGCTGACGGCGGAAGAAGTGCGAGAGGCCATGTCCGAGCCTGTGGCGGCCATTATCGAGGCCGTGCGGGTGACGCTGGAGCGCACGCCGCCCGAGCTGGCCGCAGATGTGATGGAGCGGGGCATTATGCTGGCCGGCGGTGGGGCGCTCGTCCGGGGCATGGACCAGCTCCTTGCAGAGCAAACGGGTATGCCGATCCACATCGCGGAAGATCCCCTTACCTGCGTCGTGCGGGGTACCGGCGCGGTGCTGGAGCACCTGGATCTGTTGCAAAGAGTGGCCATGTCCTCGAGGAAGGTTGTCGGCTGAGAGGGTGACGGAGCGTGCGCGGCTGGGCCGTCGTCGTGGTGGCCGGGCTCGTGGCATTTTTGCTCGTCTCCGCCATCTTCCTAACCTCCCGTGGGCGCGACGGCGGGACGTGGGTCGAGGGGGCGATGCGGGATGGGCTCGCCCCGTTGATGCTGGCCGTCAACAGGATGAGCCGTACCGTCACGGGGCTTTGGACGACCGCCGCAACGCTGCGGGACGCCCACGCGGAAAACGAGCGCCTGCGGGCGGAGCTGGCTGCCTTGCGGGAGGAGAACTACCGCCTGCAGGAATACCGCCGGGAGAATGAGGCGCTGCGGGCCGCCTTGCAATTGACGTTGCAGTCGCCGGTGCCCGCCATCCACGCCGAAGTGATCGCGCGCCCCCTCAACAACTGGTGGAGCGTGCTAACCATCAACAAGGGCAGTCGCGACGGAGTCGAGCCGCTGATGGGGGTCGTGTCCCCCGAGGGAGTGGTCGGTCACGTGCGCGCTGTCAACTACCTGACCGCGGAAGTCATTCTGCTCACCGACCCCCGCAGCGCCGTGGGCGGCATCGTGCAGCGGACGGGAGAACCCGTCCTCGTGGAAGGATTCGGCTACCCGGGGACTCATCTGCGCCTGCGGCCGCTGGTGGCCGCCGCCGACATCCAGCCGGGCGACATCGTCGTGACGTCGGGCATGAGCCAGCTGTTTGACAAAGGGATCCCGATCGGACGCGTGGACGAGGTGGACGTGGGGCCGTATGGGATGTCCGTTGAGGCCACGGTGCGGCCGTTTGTCGACTTTGGGACGCTCGAATTCGTGACCGTGCTGGGGGTGCGCCCCGAACTCCGGGCGCAGGTGGAGGAAGAAGCCGCCGGGTTGGCGGCGCCGGCGGGGGCCGCCGGGCGGTGAGAACGGAGCGCACGGGGCGCCGCTGGCTGGCGCTGGCAACGGTCGTGCTGGGGCTACTGGTGGTGCAGGTCGCCGGGCTTGCCCATGTGCCCATCTTTGGCGTACGGCCGGAGCTGCTGCTTGTATTCGTGCTCGGCGTGGCCCTGCAGTGGGGTGCCGGGCCGGGCTTGGCATTGGGCCTTGTGACAGGATTTCTCGCCGACCTGATCGGTGGGTACCTGGTCGGGCTGTCGGCGGTCAGCTATGCGGCGGCGGGCTGCGCGGCCGGCTTCATCGGCGAGCGGCTATATCCGGACCGGGGCCTGGTGGTCCTGGCCATCGTCGCCGGCGGCACCGTCGTCAGCCAGGTGGTGTATGTGGCCGGGGCGTCAGCCTTTGGCTTGCCGTGGCCGCCCATGGACGGCTTGGTCAAGGTGACGCTGACGCTGGCCGCGTACCACCTGCTGTTGGTGCCTGTCGTCTATCCCATCTGCCGGTGGGCAGGTGGGGTGTTTGTCGCCCGCAGCGGCGATGCTGGCCTTGAGGCGTGAAATGTTGGCTGGGGGAGGACGAGTGTGGCCGAACCGGAGCTGCAGCGCCGCACACGCCGCATGGGTTTGGTGCTCCTCCTGGTCCTGCTCCTGCTAGCGGGACGCATGTGGCAGCTGCAGATTGTCCACGGGGAGCACTACGCCGCGCTGGCGGACGGCAACCGCATGCGCAGGCTGTCCATCAGCGCCCCAAGGGGCGCCATCCGCGACCGTGAAGGCCGCGTCCTGGCCGACAATCGCCTGGCCTTTACCGTGTCGATTGTGCCGGGGGGACTCGTGGAAGACAGGGAAGCGGTCGTCGAGCGTCTGGGACGCATCTTGGGCCGCAGTCCCGAGGAGATCGAGGCCACCCTGCAGGGGAACCAGAGGGCGTATCCGTACGAGCCGCTGCGTGTGGCGCGCGACGTGCCGCCCGAGGTAGCCGTCGCGGTCGAAGAGCAGCGGATGGACCTGCCCGGCGTGATGGTGGAACAGGAGCCCATTCGGCGGTACCCGGCCGGCAACATCGCGTCCCACGTGTTGGGCTACCTACAGCTCGCGTCGCCCGAGGACTTGGCCTCCTACGACGGATACCGGACCAGCGACCTGGTGGGTCGGATCGGCGTCGAACGGGCTTATGAAGGGTACCTCCGGGGCCAGCGGGGTTTTCAGCAGGTGGAGGTCAATGCCCTCAGCCGGCCCATCCGGGTGCTGGGAACGGTACCGCCGGCGCCCGGAAACGACCTGGTGCTGACATTGGATCTGGAGCTGCAACGAGCGGCCACAGAGGCCGTGGCGGAACAACTGGAGCGCTTGAAGCAGGAGGCGGGCCGCCAGGGTCCCCCCGGCGGCGGCGCCGTCGTGGTGCTGGACGTCAAGACGGGCGGCGTCCTGGCGCTGGTCAGTTATCCGGAGTACGATCCCAACAAATTCCTGACGGGCGATCGGGGGGCGTATTTTGCCGAGCTCGAGAAGGACCCGCTGTCCCCCCTATTCAACCGCGCTATCCAGGGTGCCTACGCGCCGGGATCGTCCTTCAAACCAATCACCCTGTTAGCCGCGCTGGAGCGGCGAGTGACGACGGCGGATGAGGTGTACGTCGCCACCGGCGTCGTGGAGATCGGCGGCCGGGTATTCCGCGATTGGACGATCACGCGCGGTTTGCCTCCGGCCGGCCCGGTCAACGCCGTGACGGCCATGGAGCGTTCGGTCAACGACTACTTCTACGTTATGGGTTCCCGGGCGGGCGTCCAGGCCATCGCCGCCACGGCCCGCGCCCTCGGGCTCGGCGGCTCCGCTGGGCTTGACATCTGGCCGCAGGACGCGGCGGGGCTCGTGCCCGATCCCGCGTGGAAGCGCGCGTCCCAGGGCGAGATCTGGTACCCCGGCGACACGGCCAACCTTTCCATTGGCCAGGGCTTTCTGCAGGTGACTCCCCTGCAGCTGGCGGTCATGTACATGGGGTTAGCCAACCGGGGAACGGTGTACGAGCCGTACCTGGTGCAAGCCATCGTGTCGCCGACCGGCGAGACGCTTTACCGCCGGGAGCCGCGGTTGTTGAGTTACCTTGAGGCGTCGCCGTCCAGTTGGAATGCGGTGCATCAGGGACTGGTCGCGGTGACCTCGGGAGAGCGAGGGACAGCGCGGTCGGCTTTTGCCCGCTTCCCGGTCAAGGTGGCCGGCAAGACCGGATCCGCCCAAGTGGCGCCGGGACGGGAGACCCACGCTTGGTTTGCCGCCTACGCTCCGGCGGACGACCCGGAAGTCGCCCTTGCGGTGCTCCTCGAGTACGGTGGGGGCGGTGGGGCGGCCGCTGCCCCGGTGGCGTGCCGGGTGCTGGCGGCTTATTTCGGGTTTGACGGGAACGTGTGCCCGTAAGTGGCAGCGGTTTTTCCTCCACAAGGAGGAAGGGTTCCCGCGGCAGCGAAGGTTCTACCAAAATCCGCCGGGTGCGGTTTGTTGGAGGACGGCCATGCAGGGCAAGGAAGCCGTCGTGTTTAAGGGGAGCCGGGCCGGCGTTTCGGTCCAGGTGGACCCGGAAGCGCCCTTGGGCGCCGTAGTGGAGGAGCTGCGGCGCAAGCTCTCGGCGGCGGAGAATTTTTTTCAAGGCGCCAGCGTTCGCATCGAGCTAGGGGACCGGCAGGTGGACCCCGTGGAGCAGCGGGTGCTGCGGGAGCTCATCGAGGCGCATGGGTTGACCGTGGTGGACGATGATCCGGCCGCGGTCAAGCGCGGCGCCAACGGCAAACCAAAGCGGAATGCGCCGGAACCCGCGGTGTCCGGCATCCGAGGCGGCCTTGAACCGCCCGGCGAGCCGTGCCTGCTGGTTCGACGCACGCTGCGGTCGGGACAGCGGCTGGAGTTTGACGGTTCCGTCGTGATCCTTGGAGATGTCAACCCGGGGGCGGTCGTCGTCTGCACGGGTCATGTGATCGTGTTTGGCGCTCTGCGCGGGGTGGTGCACGCAGGTGCCCGGGGAAACACCGACGCGCGCGTTATCGCCTTGCGGCTGCAGCCGACGCAGTTGCGCATCGCCCACTACATTTCCCGGTCGCCCGACGACCAGGTGCCGGGGCCCAGCGGCCCCGAGGTGGCGTTGGTGCAGGATGAGCGCATCCAGATTGAAGCGTACGTGCCGTGACCGCGGCGAGTTGAGGAGGTTCGTGGCCCATGGCGGGGAGAGTTATCGTTATTACCAGCGGTAAAGGCGGAGTCGGCAAGACGACCACTACGGCCAACCTGGGTGCCGGTCTGGCCATGCTCGGGCGGCGCGTTTGCCTGGTCGACGCCGACATTGGTCTGCGCAACCTGGATGTGGTCATGGGGTTGGAAAACCGGATCGTCTATGACCTGGTGGAGGTCGTCGAAGGGCACGCCCGGTTGCGCAACGCCTTGATCAAGGACAAGCGGCTGGACGGGTTGTTCTTGTTGCCTGCGGCACAGACGCGGGAAAAGGACGCGGTGACGCCGGAGCAGATGAAGGCGTTGTGCGCCCAGTTGGCAGAAGAGTTTGATTACGTTTTGGTGGATTCCCCCGCCGGCATCGAGCACGGGTTCCGCAATGCCATCGCCGGCGCCCACGAGGCGATCATCGTGACGACGCCGGAGGTGGCGGCGGTGCGGGACGCGGACCGCATCACCGGCCTTTTGGAAGCTAACGAGCTGTCCAATCCCAAGCTTATCATCAACCGCATTCGCCCCCAGATGGTACGCCGGGGAGACATGCTGGACATCGACGACGTGATCGAGATTCTCGCCATCGAGCTGCTCGGGGTTGTCCCCGACGATGAGTCCATCATCGTCGCCACCAATCGCGGCGAGCCCGTGGTGCTCGGCGGACACACAAAGGCGGCCCAGGCCTACCGCAACATCGTACGCCGCATCGAAGGCGAAGAAGTGCCCTTTATGCAGATCGAGGAGGACGGCTGGATGAGCCGCCTGCGCAACCTGGTGGGGCTTGGCCGCAAGAAGGTGCGCGGCGCCTGAGGGTGACGAGCAGCCTGAGGAGGGGACGCGCATGCTGGAATTTTTCATGAGGCTCTTTCGGGGCGAGGATCAGAGCAAGCATGTGGCCAAGGAACGCCTCCGGCTCGTGCTGGTCCAGGACCGGACGTCGCTCTCCGCCCAGGCATTGGAAGCGCTAAAGGAAGACTTGATCGCCGTCATCTCCAAGTACCTGGAAATCGACGACAGCGGCCCCGAAGTGGTGCTGGAACGCGACGGCGAATCCATTGCGCTCGTGGCCACCATCCCCGTGAAGCGGGCCGCCGGTGTGGCGCGTGCGGGCCGGTAGGGTGGGGTAAGCTCCCTCTGAGATGGATCGCAGATGGTTGCGCAATTTGGACGTCGTCCTTTTGTCCGCGGTCGTTCTCTTGCTCCTGTTTGGGCTCTTGGTGGTCTACAGCGCCACCCGAGGGTTGGCCGAAACCCGTGGGGATTCCTTCTACTACGTGAAGCGGCAAGCCATTGCGGCCCTCTTAGGTTTTGCGGCGATGGCTGTCGTGCTGACGGTTGATTACCGCCATCTCATCAAACTGTCGCGCCTGTTTTACCTGGGCAGTCTCTTGCTCCTGGCTGCGGTGCTGGTGGTGGGCCGCGTCGGCGGGGGGGCTGAGCGCTGGCTGGCGGTGGGCCCCTTGAGCCTTCAGCCGTCGGAAGTGGCCAAGATCAGCTTGACCTTGTCGCTCGCGTCGGCGTTGTCAGACCGGGAGCGGGTCGAGGGCTGGCGGGGCATTTTCATCGCCCTAGCGTGGCTCGTGCCCATGTGGGGGCTCATTCTCCTCCAACCAGACCTAGGTACGGCCATGACCATGGCCGGCATGACGCTGGGCGTCTTAATTTTTGCGGGCGCGCCCATGAGAAACCTGGCCCTGCTTACGGCTGCGGGCTTGGGTGCGGCCGTTGCGGCCGTGGTTGGGTCCATCCAGGGATGGCTGCCCGTCTTGAAGCCGTATCAGGTGAATCGGCTGATCGTGTTCTTTGACCCGTACCGCTACCGGCACGATGAAGGTTGGAACGTGATCCAGTCCATGATCGCCATCGGCTCGGGCAACCTGTTTGGCAAGGGACTGTTTGGCGGCTCCCAGACGCAGCTCAACTTCTTGCCGGCCAGGCATACAGACTTCATATTTTCTGTCATCGGCGAGGAATTTGGCTTTGTGGGCGGCGCGTTTGTCCTCCTTCTGTTTGGCGTAGTATTTTGGCGCGGAGGCCGTATCCTGCTCCAGGCCAAAGACAGTATGGGCAGCCTCCTGGTGGCCGGCGTGCTGTCCATGATCTTCTGCCACGTCCTCATCAACATCGGCATGACTCTCGGGCTCATGCCCGTCACGGGGCTGCCGCTGCCCCTCATCAGCTACGGCGGCACCTCGGTGCTGACCACCCTAACGTCCATCGGGCTTGTGCTCAACGTCGGCTTGCGCCGCAAGAAAATTCACTTCTGAGCATATAGTGTCCATGAGCTTTGCCTGCTGCAACCGGCGGCGACGCCGCCCACGGGAGGTCGACGCCGTTGACCGGGACGGCCTTTGTCCGCAACGGTCTATTTGCCCTCATCCTGCTGCTGTTGGCGGCCACCATCGTGGAGGCCAACCTGCCCTTTACGCGAGGCGTCGAGGAGTACCTGGTTTTTGTGCTCACCACGGACTTCGACTACCAGCCGTGGATCGAACAGCTGCGGGCGCGGCTCGCCGGGGCGGATTTGTCCTGGCTGCCGGTGCTCGGCGACGCGTGGCGCTCGCCGGCCAACGATCCCCAGCGGTGAGGCCCGGTGAGGCTGGCGACGCTGTTTGGCATCCGTTTCAGCGTCAACCCGTGGTTTTTGCTGCTGCTGCTGGCCGCCGCATGGGCGGGCCGGCTTACTGAGGCAGCCACCGTTTTTGCGGTGGCGCTCTTGCATGAGATCGGCCACGTGGTGGCAGCCCGGGGCTATGGGATTCAGGTTTCCGAGGTCGAGCTGTTGCCCTTTGGCGGCGTCGCCCGCATGGAAGGCCTGCTGGAAGCGGATCCGGCTGTCGAGGCGGGCATCGCCCTGGCTGGACCATTGACGAATCTGGTCCTGCTCGGCCTTGGCGTCTTGGCGTGGCGATATGAACTGTTTCCGGCCGCTTGGGCGTCTTTTTTTGTAGGTACCAATGCGGCCATCGCGGGTTTCAACTTGCTGCCCGCGTTGCCGATGGACGGCGGGCGGCTCTTTCGGGCATACCGGGCGAGACGTGTCGGGTATCGAAGGGCGACTCATCAGGCCGTTCGTTTGGGCAAGGCGTTGGGTGCCGCGCTGCTCGTGGGCGGCGCCGGCTTGGTCTATGGGGGGTACGCCAGCGTCACCTTGCCCCTGGTTGGGCTGTTTGTCCTTTTGGCCGCCGGGCGAGAAGCGGAGACGGCTGGGTACGTCTTTATGGTGTCGCTTATACGCAAGCAACAGGCGCTCGCGGCCAACGGCTGCCTTGGCGCGGAAGCGCTGGTGGCCCGGGCCGACGCACCGGTTCGCCACGTGGTAGACCGGTTTGTGCCCCAGCGCTATCACTTGGTGTGGGTGGTGGATGAGGCGGGGCGCCCGGAGGGCATCGCCGCGGAGGCCGACATCCTGGAGTGCTTATTTGACCGGGGGCTGGATGTGCCGGTGTCCGAAGCGGTCCAGGTCCGTTACATTGACAAGAGGCGATGAAATATGATAACCTATTATTATACATACGTTCTCCGTTTCCGGGACAAGCGAGTATCGCAGGGGTATAGCCGGGGGGTCGGCCGGGTGCACGGAATAGCCGTCCTCCCGGCTTTCGCATACTAAGGACACGTTTCTCAATTTTTCCCCAACGTTTGGGAGTGGTCAGGAGTGACCCACACGCATGACACGGGAGATCGTGGTCAACGCCAGCTTTGGCGAGACGCGGGCCGCGGTGCTGGAGGACCGGCGGCTCGTGGAGCTTTTTTTGGAGCGGGAAGCCCACCACTCGGTGGCCGGCAACATTTATAAGGGCCGGGTGGAAAACGTCCTCCCCGGCATGCAGGCTGCGTTTGTCAACATCGGACTTGAGCGCAACGCGTTTTTGTACGTCGACGACGCG
Organism: Firmicutes bacterium ZCTH02-B6; assembly: GCA_002159155.1. GTDB lineage: Bacteria > Bacillota > Limnochordia > Limnochordales > ZCTH02-B6 > ZCTH02-B6. Next base: position 7,361 of record LZRQ01000055.1, on the reverse strand, counting down.
CTCGCGCACTTAAACGGCAGCGACGAGATGCTGGAGGCGCCGCGACCGCGGTCGATCGACGATGTACTCACGGTCGGGCAAGAGATCGTCGTCCAAGTGGTGAAGGAACCGATCGGCACCAAGGGGGCCCGGGTCGTCACTAACTTGACGATTCCCGGCCGCTACCTGGTGCTGATGCCCACGGTGGATCACATTGCCCTGTCCCGGCGTATCACCGATGAGGAAGAGCGCCAGCGGCTCAAGGAGATCGCCAAGCAGATCCGCCCGCAGGGCATGGGGCTTATCGTGCGCACCCTGGCGGTGGGCAAAAGTGCGGAAGTGCTGGCGCAGGACTGCCGGTTTCTCGTGGGCGTCTGGGAAAAGATCCAGCGCCTGGCCGCCACCAGCCCTGCACCAGCGCTGTTGTACCAAGACTACGACCTCGTGCATCGGCTCGTGCGGGACGAATTTACCCCTGACGTGTCCCGCTTTGTGGTGGACGATGAGACCGTCTACAAGACGGTGCTGGAGCTACTGAGCGCGCTCTCGCCGTCGATGAAGCCGCGTGTGTACCTTTATACGGGGAAGAAGCCTATCTTCGAGTTTTACGATATTGAAAGTCAACTGGAGCGGTCGCTGCAGCGCAAGGTGTGGCTGGAAAGCGGCGGCTACATCGTCATCGACCACACAGAAGCGTTGACGAGCATCGACGTTAACACCGGCCGTTTCATCGGCAGCACCAACTTGGCCGACACCGTGCTCAGGACCAACCTGGAGGCGGCGGTGGAAATCGCCCGGCAAGTGCGGCTACGGGACATTGGCGGCATCATCATCATCGATTTCATCGACATGGAATCCGACGCTCACCGGCGCCAAGTGCTTGAGGCGTTGGAACGGGCCCTTGAGCCCGATCGGACCCGGTCCCATGTACTTGGTTTCACCAGCCTTGGACTGGTGGAAATGACCCGCAAGAAAGTGGCGGAAGACATCGGCGCGCGCCTGCAGCGGGCTTGCCCGTACTGTGATGGTTCGGGCCGCGTGCTGTCCGAGGAAACCGTCGCCCACAAGACCCAGCGGGAGCTCGAGCGGCGGGCCCGGGTTGGCGGCGAGGAAGCGTTTCTCGTCACCTGTAACCCGCTGGTGGCAGCCCAGATCATCGGCCCTAACGGCACGCTCCTTAGGCGCCTTGAGGAGCGGACGGGTAAAGCCATCTACGTGAAGGGCGCCGAGGGGATGCACATCGAGGATGTGGAGATCGCGGCCGGCCCCAAGGCTGAGTTGGAACAGCGGGCGTTGCCGGTGCGTGAGGGTCAGGTGCTGGACATGCAGGTGCAGGAACCCCATCTGACCAATCCGAAGGACGGCATCGCCCGCATTGAGGGGTACGTCATCGATATCGAAGGCGCCGGCCGGTACGTGGGGCAAAAGCTCCAAGTGGAGATCACCAAAGTGTTCCGGACCTACGCCAAAGGCCGTGTGCGCTCGGTCTGACGGATGCACAGGTGACCTGGCTACCGGCGGGCGCCAGGCGTAGGACGTGGCGGGTCGCCGGTCACACCGGGTCCAGGTGAATGAAGGCCTTCTGGACCAGCTCGACGGCTTCGACGGCCTGGCGAACCTGGTCGCCGATGGCGTGGGCCTGCAGCAGGGAAAGGTCTTTGTCCAACTCCACGTGGAGCTGGACGTGGACCAGGTCGCCCACGAAGTGGGCGCGCACGTCGTGGACGCCGCGTACGCCGGGGACGGCCCGGGCGGCGGCGACGATCTCGGCCTGCACATGGGCCGGAGGGGCTTGGCCCATAAGGTAAGCAACGTTTTCAAGACCTACCCGGATGCCGGAGACCACGATCCAGGCGCCGATGGCCAGCGCCGCGATGCCGTCCACCCGGCCGCCGGCCCAAAGGCCCAACAGGGCTAGGAAGCTGGCTAAGACGTCGTTGCGGGAGTCCACGAAGCTCGCCCGGAGGGCAGGGCTCTTGGTTTGCGTGGCGGCGCGAAAGTACCACACGGCCATGGCACCTTTGGTCGCGATGCCGGCCAAGACCAGGCCCACGGACAGCGGGTCGTGCTGCACCGGGCCGGGTGCCAGGAGGCTCCGCAACGCGTCCCGTAGCACCGTCGCTCCCAGCGCCGAGGCAAAGACGGCAAACAGGAGCCCGGCGAGCGGCTCCGCCCGCCGGTGCCCAAACGGGTGGTCCTCGTCGGGATGGCGCTCGTGAACGCGCATGCTGATGTAGGCCACCGAGTAGGTCAGGACGTCGAGAAACGCATTGAGGGCGTCCGAGAGGATGGCGGCGCTGCCCGAGCGCAGGGCGGCCCAGCCTTTCAATCCAAAGAGGAACAGGCTCAGCGCGACGCCGGCGGCGCCCATGAGCTGTTTTTCGCGCCCGATGGTGTCCTTGGTCACGGGGTTCGCCTCAACGGGCCTAGCGGAAGCACGCCAGGACCAAAACTGGCTTCCAGTATAATCCCCAGGTGGCCCCGCGTCCAGGTCCCGAGACTACAGGCGTCACACCCTCGCAGGCGCCGCCGGTACTACGGAACGGCGTCACGATTGACAGCGGTCCGAGCCCCGTGCTAAAATCCGTAGGGCAGTCACGCCGTGAGCGAGTGGCCTGTCCCGCGCCGCCAAGGCGGGCGGGCAGTGATGGAGGGCAACGAAGCCAATGGCAAGCTACGCGATTGTGGAAACAGGCGGCAAGCAGCACCGGGTCACGGAAGGCGATACGATCCTTGTGGAAAAACTGTCCGCCGAACCTGGTGAGCAGGTGCGGCTCGACCGCGTGCTGCTGATCAACCGGGAAGGCCAGGTCAAGGTAGGGACGCCGACGGTGGAAGGGGCCGCAGTAGTGGCCCGCGTCGCCGGCCACGGCAAGGCGCGCAAGATTTTGGTGTTTAAGTACCGGCCCAAGAAGCGTTATCGCCGGCGCTACGGTCACCGGCAGCCGTACACCCGCCTGGTCATCGAGAAGATCGAGGCGTAACTAGATGATCACCGTCGAGGTGTTCCGCAGCGCCGATGGCCGCATCCGGGGCTTTCGGGCGCAGGGACACGCGGGATACGGCGAGTATGGCCAGGACATCGTGTGTGCCGCGGTGTCCGCGATCACCCAGACGGCGGTACTAGGCCTGCTAAAGCATCTGGAGCTGCCGGTGCGGCTCAAGCAGGCCGACGGTCATCTTGAGTGCCTGTTGGGCGACGATGAGCGCAGCCAGGGTCAGGCCGCCCAAAGCGTACTGGCCACCATGGTCCTGGGACTGCAGGAAGTGCAGCGGCAGTATCCGGAGCGGATGCGGGTGCGGGACGCGGTACGCGTGCCCGGCAAGGCGGGCGCTCCCGCCCAAGCCCGCGTTTAGCGATCAGAAACCGGCAGCCAAGCAGAGGGAGGGGAAACCCATGGCGTTTGTCATGAACTTGCAGCTGTTTGCCTCCAAGAAGGCTGGCGGCAGCTCCAAGAACGGCCGGGACAGCATTTCCAAGCGACTGGGCGTCAAGCGCTTCGGCGGCCAGTATGTAACGGCCGGGAGCATCCTCGTGCGCCAGCGGGGGACGCGCATTCACCCCGGCGCCAACGTCGGCCTGGGCAAGGACGATACGCTGTTTGCCAAGATTGACGGCTACGTGGTCTTTGAGCGGCGCGGCAAGAACGGCAAGCAGGTCAGCGTCTACGCCGAGCCCGTGTCCGCGTCCGCTTGAGCTAGGTCCGCGGGCAACCGGCGCTGCGGGACGCACCCGAGCGCTGCGTGTCACAGCCGAGCTTAACCAAGCGCACTGGATGAGGCCCGACCGCGGCCCGCGGCCGGGTGGATCGACAAAGGGGCGGACCTTGGTGGGTCGCCCCTTGTTTTTTCGCCAAGGACGGGGGATCGACCGGTGTTCCTGGATACAGCCCGCATCTACGTCAAAGGGGGAGACGGCGGCCACGGCGCCGTGAGCTTCCGGCGGGAGAAATACGTGCCGGCGGGCGGTCCTGACGGCGGCGACGGTGGCCGTGGAGGCGACGTCATCCTCGAGGTCGACGAGGGCCTGTGGACCCTGATGGACTTTAAGTACCGGGTCCACTACAAGGCGGAAAACGGCCGCAACGGCGAAGGGGCCAACCGCTACGGCCGGGACGGAGAGGATCTGGTCATTAAGGTCCCCCCCGGCACCGCGGTCAAAGACGAGGCCACCGGCGAGTACTTGGCCGATCTGACGGAACCCGGCCAACGGGCGGTCGTCGCCCGCGGCGGGCGCGGTGGCCGTGGCAACGCGCAGTTTAAGACATCGGTGCGGCAGGCGCCCCGCTTTGCCGAGAAAGGCGAACCCGGGGAGGAGCGCTGGCTCGTCCTAGAGCTTAGGGTCATCGCCGATGTGGGCCTGGTGGGGATGCCCAACGCGGGCAAGTCGACCTTGTTGTCGCGCATTAGCGCCGCCCGGCCCAAAGTCGCACCGTATCCGTTCACGACCTTGTCACCCAATCTGGGCGTCGTCTCCTTGGGCGTCGGCCAGAGCTTCGTGGTGGCGGACATCCCGGGCCTGGTGGAAGGGGCGCATATGGGCATCGGACTTGGCCACGACTTTCTGCGCCATGTGGAGCGCACTCGCGTGCTCATCCACGTGGTCGACGTGTCGGGATTGGAAGGCCGGGACCCGGTGGACGATTTCCGCGCCATCAACGAGGAGTTGCGCTTATACCGGCCGGAGCTGGCGGAGAAACCGCAACTGGTAGCCGCCAACAAGCTCGACCTGGAGGAAGGCCGCCGCAATTTGGCCCGATTTCAGGCTGAAGTCGAAGCGTTAGGTTACCGGGTGTTTCCCATCTCCGCCGCGACCGGGGACGGGGTGCAGGAGCTCATCTACGCAGCGTGGGAAGTTCTCAAGGACCTGCCGCGGCCTCAGCCGGTTTCTGTTCAGGCAGACGTTCTTGCTGAGCGGCGGCGCACCGCGCCTCTCAGCGAGTACACTGTCCAGCAAGAAGACGACGTCTTCGTCGTTGAGGGCGAGGGGCTGGCCCGCCTGATGGCGCGCCTGGATCTGAACAACGACGAGGCGGTGCGGTTTCTTCAGAAAGTCTTCAACGACATTGGCCTTAACGACGCCCTGCGGGCCAAGGGCGTGCAGCACGGCGACATTGTGCGGGTCGCCGGCGTCGAGTTTGAATTTGAGGATGAAGAGTAGCGCCCGTAACCTCGCCTGACCCGGGCGGCCCGGCGCCGCAGGAGTCGCCCTCGGCCAAGGCGAAACACCGGGCGAGGGAGGGAGTTCCGGTGGAGCGGAACGACTGCCTTCCGCCGTGCCAGGCGGATCGTAGTGAAAATCGGTACGAGCAGCCTCACCCTGCCCGATGGGAGCCTTGATGTCGGGCGCATTGAACACCTCGCGGATCAGGCCCTGGAGCTCACCAGGACCGGCCGCCAGTTGGTGCTGGTCACTTCGGGCGCCATTGGCGTAGGCGCCCGCCGGCTAGGGTTTTCGCACCGACCCCAGACGATTCCAGAAAAACAGGCAGCTGCGGCCGTGGGCCAAGGCTTGCTCATGCAAGCATACGAGCGGGCGTTCCTGTCCCGCCAACTCGTGGTGGGCCAGGTCCTCCTCACCCGGGAGGACGTATCCGATCGGCGCCGCCACTTGAACTCCCGCAACACCCTGCGCAAGCTGCTGGAGCTGGGCGCCATCCCCGTGGTCAATGAAAACGACACGGTGGCCGTCGACGAGATCCGCCTAGGAGACAACGATACTTTATCCGCGCTGGTGGCGACCTTGATCGACGCGGACCTCCTGGTGATCCTCTCCGACGTGGACGGGCTGTACTCGGGCGATCCGCGCCGGGACCCTGGCGCACAGCGGCTGGACGTGGTGCCGGCGGTCACACCGGAATTGGAAGCCATCGCGGGCGGGGCCGGCACGGCCTTTGGGACCGGTGGCATGATGACCAAGCTGCAGGCGGCCAAGATCGCAACGGCGGCCGGCATTCCCATGTTCCTTACCAGCGGTTCCCAGAGCCACATCTTGGCGGCCGTCCTCGCGGGCGACGCGGTGGGAACTCTCTTTCTACCAAAGCCCCGCCCGTTGCGAGCGCGCCAACGCTGGCTGGCGTTTCACCTGCGGCCTCGCGGCCGCATCCTGGTGGATGCAGGGGCGGCACGGGCGTTGGTGGAAAACGGAAAGAGCCTGCTGCCCGCAGGGGTCGTTGGTGTCGATGGCGATTTTGCCGAGGGGGACCTCGTGCAAGTGGTGGACGCTACCGGTCGGGAGCTGGCCCGGGGGCTGGTCAATTACGCGGCCAACGACCTGCGCCGCATCCAGGGCAGCCGCACCCGGGACATCGCCGCGATCCTCGGCCGCAAGGACTACGACGAGGTCATCCACCGGGATAACCTGGTGGTCTCGGTCTAGACGGGGGGGAGCAGTATGAAGGGGCCAGACGGCGCCACGCTGTCGCAAGGAATCGCGGCCGGCGACTCGGCACATCCGGACCGCCCGGGCCATAGTCCCAGCGGCGCAGGCTCCGGCTCGCAGGACGACCATACGTACATCCGGGAGTTGGCGACACGGGCCCGGGAAGCCAGCCGGGTCTTGTCCGCCGCCAGCCGGGCCGCCAAAGACGCCGCCCTGCTGGCCATGGCCCGGGCGCTCGAAGAGCAGATGGACGGCATCTTGGCCGCGAACGCCCAGGATGTCGTCGCCGCACAAGAGCGGGGGGTTTCCAAGGCGCATCTGGACCGTCTTACCCTCAGCCCGGCGCGGGTGCGCCAGATGGCAGAGGGGTTGCGGGCGGTGGCCGCACTGCCGGACCCGGTCGGTGAGATGGTGGCCATGACCAAGCGGCCCAACGGCCTTGAGATCGCCCAAGTGCGGGTGCCTCTAGGCGTCGTCGGCATCATCTATGAGGCCCGCCCCAACGTCACCGCTGACACGGCCGGTCTGTGCCTCAAGTCCGGCAATGCGGTCCTTTTGCGCGGCAGCTCGGACGCCCTCAACTCCAACCGGGCCATTGTCGAGGCGCTGGCCGCCGCCATCGAGGTCTCCGGGTTGCCGGCCGCCAGCGTTCAACTGGTGGACCGGCCCGGGCACGGGGCAGCGCAGGCCATGATGGAGGCCGTCGGGTTCATCGACGTGCTTATCCCCCGGGGAGGCCGGGGGCTTATCCAGCAGGTGGTGACCACAGCCCGGGTGCCCGTTATCGAAACCGGCGTCGGAAACTGTCACACCTACATCGATGAGTCGGCGGACCTGGACCAGGCGCTGGCTATCGTCATTAACGCCAAGTGCCAGCGGCCGTCGGTCTGCAACGCCATGGAGACCCTCCTCGTCCACGAGGCGGTCGCACCGCACTTTTTGCCTCAGGCGGCGGAAGCACTTAAGAAGCGGGGCGTGGAGCTCAGGGGCTGCCCGGCGG
>LZRQ01000054.1 GCA_002159155.1 Firmicutes bacterium ZCTH02-B6 | reverse complement strand
CAGCTGGGAGGAGCTGGAATGAGGCGGCGGGGTGGCAAAGGAACGCGCCTCAACGCCAGAGTTGCCCGGCTGTCCGTGACCATTGTCGCTTCTGTGGCCTCGCTTTTGCTGTTCGGCTTCTTGCGTCTGCCGCCTGATACGTTCCTGTTGCCTGCGGCCGGCGTCGGGACGGCACGGGCACAGGCCGACGGCGAGGTTGCTCCGTTGTACCTTTCGCAGGCCGTGGCTACTGCCCGACTTTGCGGGCCGGGCTTCGCCGGAGCCCACGCCCAGGCAGAGGCGCTACGGCTCGAGCGCCTCGTGCGGGAGGCGGAGATGGCGCCCAGGCCACGGATCGGCGCGACGGCCGAGTTGTACCCGCTGGCGCAGGCGCGGCCGGTGTTGGAGCTCGAGTGGGACGTCTTGGAGTACGTGTCGGTGTCGGCCGACTTGCCCAACAGCGTCACGGTGGGCTACACGCGCCCGGTTTGGCCGCCCGATGCGTTGTCCCTGCGGCGTGCCGTCGGCGAGCTGGACGCGGCAGTGCGCGGTCTTGAGTACCAGCAGGCGCTTGTCAACTCTCACAGGGCGGTGGTGGAGGCGTTTCACGCACTGAGCGTGGCTCGCGCGGAGGCGGAACTGGCCAGGGAAGTGCTCAAGTTGGCCCAGAGCGGGCGGGCGCCGCGGGTGAGCGGTATGCCAGCGGGCAGATGGGCGTGCGCGAGTGGCAGGAGGCGCAGCAGGCCCAGCGGCAAGCGGAAGTAGACGGGCAGCGAGCCCAGACGCGGGTCAGGGAGGCGGCCACCCGGCTTGTGCGGCTCATGTGGGGCGCGTGCGACCCGCACCTGGACGGGGCCGCGCTGGACGGCCAGCCTCTGGTGGACGACTTGTCCTGGGACGAGTTTCTCGTTCAGGTCCAAGGGACGCTAGAGCAGGCCGACGCCGCCTGGGAGCGGCGGGTGCTCGAGTTGTCCATCCCCTACCAGCGGGCCCTCTTGGACCAGCTGCGGCAGGAGCTGGAGTTGGCGGAAGCCCGGCGGCAGCGCGGATTTAGCCTGACCGCAGGGGCCAGCGTCAAGGTGCCCGTATCGAGCGGCGGAGCGGGGCAGGCGGATTTCCGCGCCATCGTCACCGCCAGCCTGGACGTGAGCCGGCTGGCCAGGCTCAGGGAAGAGCAAGCCGGCCTCAGCCTCGCGGCGGCTGAGGCCAGGGTCGGTCAGGCCAGGCTTGAAGCCCTGGACGCCGTGGCCAGAGCGAGATTTGCACTCCAGGACGCCCAGTTTGCCCGGGACGTGGCCGAGCGCGGCATGCGCCAGGCGGCTGAAGACTTGTCGTTCGTCCAGCGCCGGTGGGAGGCGGGCTTTGCAGGGCCCCTGGAGCTCGCCGAGGCGGAGCTGGCCGTCGCCCGGGCCGCACTGGAGCTGGCTAAGGCCGACGTTGCGCTGCGGGAGGCATGGGTGGCTTTGGGCGTCCTTTTGGGAGTGCAGCTGCCCGAGTAGGAGGGGCGTGCACTCCGGCGCCTTTACGCCGTGGGCGTCGGGTCCGGCTGGCCCGCGCGGGCTTGCCCGGACAGGGCCGCATCCACGGGATGGCCGGTCTGCGGGTGCGTCCCCGCGGCCTCGCCCCGGACGACCCGCACCTTGGTCACCCGCTTGCCCTTGACCTCCAACACCAGGAGCTCCACCCCGGGCGCCACGGCTACCTTGTCGTGGGGCTGGGGCACGCGGCCTAGCTTGTAAAAGACGTAGCCGCCGATGGTCTTGGCCACATCCTCCGGGATGTTAAGGCCAAACTCTTCGTTGAGGTCCTCGACCAAGTACCCGCCGTCCACTTCCAGCGAGCGGTCGTCCAGGGCCACAGGATCCGCTTCGCCGGCGTCGTGCTCGTCCAGCACTTCGCCTACGATCTCCTCGATGATGTCGCCCATGGTCACCATGCCCAGCGTTTGCGCCCACTCGTCCAGCACGACGGCGATGGAAATGCGCAGGGCTTTCATCCGGGCAAAGGCCCGCTCGATGGGCAAGGTTTCCGGGACAAACAGCACGGGACGGATGATGTCGTCCAAGGTTTTGCCGCCGGATTGTTGTGCCCGGACGAGGTCCTTGATGTGCACCGCGCCGACGATGTTGTCCAAAGTCTCTTCGTAGACTAGCACCCGGGAGTAGGAGTGCTGGGCAAACAGGTCGGCGATCTCTTCGATGGTCATCGTACGGGGGGCGGCGACGATGTCCACCTTGGGCACCATGATCTCCCCCACCGTGGTTTCGCCGAACTCGAACACCCGGTCGATGAGCTCGTGTTCGTGCTCGTCCAGCACGCCCTGCTCCTGGCCCAAGCTGACCATGGTGCGAATTTCCTCCGGCGTCACCCGCGGTTTGTCGGCCGGGTTGCCCCCCAGCAAGCGCAGGACCCCGTTGGACGCCGCATTGAGCAGGAACGTGACGGGTGACAGCACCTTGGTCAGGAAGCCAATGGGACCGCTGACCAATGACGCGGTTTCGGCGGCATAGTGTGCAGCCACCGACTTGGGCAGCACCTCGCCGAAGATGAGGACGATGACCGTCATGGCGGCGGCGGCGATGCCTGCCCCGCGGGCGCCCCAAAGGTCGATGGCCACGGCCGTCGCGATGGTGGAGGCCACGATATTGACGACGTTGTTGCCCACGAGAATGGTGCTGATGATGCGCTGGGGGGTTTCAAGCAGATCGAGCACGGTGCGCGCCCGTCGATTTCCCTGTTCGCTTAGGTGCCTGAGGCGTAATCGGTTGGCGGACAGGAGAGCGACTTCGGACCCAGAAAAAAACGCCGAGGCAAGGACCAATAGGACCAGTGCCACCAGAAGCAGCACGCTACTTGGTCCCCCGTCGGTGCCATCCATTCTCTCTTTTCCTCCAGTGCTGCGGCTGCGGTGCGGAGGCCGCGGACATGATCCTCGAGCCTACCGGCACTTGGCAGCCGGCGTTCAATCTGAATTGTGGGGTAGAAAAACCCAATGATACGATACCTCATCCAGACCAGCTTGTCAAATGGGGGGGCGCCGGCGCGCCCGTTAACGCAGGCCGCAACGGTGGGGGGAGCCCGGGTCGGGATGTTGGTCGCAGGAGATCTAGAACATTCGACGGCAATCGCCAGCCTAAATGTTCACGGACACTCCCCGGCGTCCCTTTCGACACGTCCTCCTGCGTGCAGGTATAATTGAATCACAAACATGCTGAATCGATTGGTGAGGCAAAACACGGCAACCCCGGGACGGCAGCGTGCTGAGAGCCAGCAGGGTACGGTTTTGACCCCGCAGCGGCGCATGGCCGGCTGGCGGCGGGTCTCCAACACCCTGGTCGGCGTTGGGCTGCTGCTTTTGGGGATCGCCGCCGGTTATTTGCTGCGTCCCGTTGACCTGCTGGTCCTGGACGCTCTCCGCCGCGTCATCGTGCAAGGCGACTCGGGGCGGCTGATCCTGGCCGCCACCCACGTCACCGCCCTCAACACGTTGCGGGTGCTGCCCTTGTACTTGGGCGCGTTTGTGCTGATGGAAGAGTACGTACCCGCCGGGGGCCGCTGGACCAGGCGGGTGCTGGGCTACCTCATCCCGGCCTTGCTCGTGCCCTTGTCGTATCAAGTGATCCGGCTCATCGGCACGCCGTATGACTTTGGCGTCCCGGCCATGCTGTCGGTGGGCGGCGTCATCTTGGTGCACGCCCTTTCGCCGTACCCGCAGGGACTCTTCTTTAAGACGTTCACGTTCGGCATGTTCGCCTTCGGTTGGCAGTGGCTGGGTATGGCACCTAAACTAACGGGTTACGGTTTCGGGATGGGCGACCTCTCCATCGACGTCAAGAACACCGCTGCGTTTTTGGAGCAGGAGGCCTTGCTCAATCATTGGAGCGCGTTGTCGTGCGGGCTGTTTGTGGCCATCGCGCTGGTCATGGCCAAATTTATGGTGGACTACCGCAACCACATGGACCTGGTACGGCGTCATCAGGCCAAGGAGCTGGAGCTGCAGCAGGCGGCAGCCCGCAATCTGGAAGCCCGCTCCCGGGCGGAGATGCAGCGCCTTGTCCACGATCTGAAGACGCCTCTGACCACGGTCCAGGGGCTTTTGTCCCTCATCGCCATGACCGAGGACCACCGCAAGACGGCCGAGTACGTGGACCGGGTCGTGCAAGCGGTGGAACGGATGAACCACATGATCTCCGAGATCTTGCGCCCGGAAACCCGGCGCCGGGTGGCAGGCGGCGAGTTTGTCCGCCTGCTCCAGTCGCACGTGTCCGGCGCACACCGGACGGGCGTGCGCTTTGACGCGGCGGGACCGTTGCCCGACGTGGAAGTGAACGTCGTGCGCACCATCCGGGCGGTGGCTAATCTGATTCAAAATGCCCGCGACGCCCTGGGCGATTCTCCGGAGCCGGTGTTGGTGCGGGCGGCGGGGGATGGTCCCGACTTGCGCCTGGAAGTCATCGACCGGGGACCTGGCATCCCGCCCGAGCTTTTCGAGCGGCTGTTCACGCCCGGTTTTTCCACTAAGGGCAGTTCAGGCTTGGGTTTGAGCTTTGCCCGTGAAGTGATCGTGCAAGAGCACGGCGGGACGCTGGAGGTAGACAGCGAGCCCGGCCGGGGGACCATCATCATCGTGAAACTGCCGGGCGTTGACAGCCCGATGTCCCCGCACGACCGGTGAGCGTCCCCGCAGCGTAGCGCTCGAGGAGACGCCCGAGGGGAAAGGGCCTCGCGAAGAAGGAACCTGGCAAAGGGAGGGAACGCCATGAACGCCAACGGCGGCCAGGAACGCCGGGGTTTCCACGAACACGTCGACGCGAACCATGCGCGCATCTTGGCGGTGGACGACGATGCGGACATCTTGTATACCATCAGGGCCATCTGCGAGGCGGCGGGCTGGCAGATGGACGGCGCCTCCGACGGGGCCGAAGCCCTGCGGCTGTTGCGGCAGCGGCGCAACTACGACCTGGTGCTCCTCGACTACCACATGCCCCGGATGGACGGCTTGACGCTGTTGGGCTTTGTGCGCGAGGAGTTTCCCCACTTGCCCGTCCTGGTGTTGACGGTGGACGAGGACCAAGCGACGGCCGACGCGTTTTTGGACGCGGGGGCCACCGATTTTGCCTTGAAACCCATCAAGGCGCCGGATCTCATCGCCCGCATCCGCTTGCACTTGCGCTTGGCCGCCGCGGAGCAGCAGCTGGAGCGCCGCCCGCACGAGGAGTTGCCCAAGGGAATCCAGCGGCAGACGCTGGACGCGATCCTCGACGCTCTGCGCGGGGCAGAGGACTTCGTCACCCAACAGGATCTGGCCGAGATAACGGGCTTTGCCTACCAGACCGTCTGTCGCTACGTGGCGCACCTGGAGGACGAGGGCCTCGTGGACGTGCAGTTCAACTACGGCCAGCTGGGACGTCCCAAAAAGTTGGTGCGGTGGCGAGATAAACGGAAATAAACAGGTTTGCCGGGCCGGGATGCCAAATTACGCCCGGGCGCGGCGACTCGGCGACGGGCCACGGGGCCGCGGGACGACGGGCGCCACGACGCCGTAGCGGGCATCGCATAAGCACGCCACAGGGCAAGAGGAGGCGGGCAATGGGCACCGGCAAAGCAGGAGGCGCGCACGTTCGCGGCATCATCGTGCTCCTGGCCGCGTTGGCTATTGCGTGGTTGGCTGGCGGGGAGTTTGTCGCGAAGCACCAGCCGGACGTCATCTACCCGGGCCCCGGCGTCACCGAGGTGCGGCGCCTCAGCGACTATCATCCGGGCCTTGCCGGCGGCCCCGGCGATACCAATGTCTACGTGCTTGAGGGCACACAGCCCGGCGCCACCGTGCTGGTGCTGGGCGGCACGCACCCGGACGAGTTCGCCGGTTTCATGGCCGCCTTGATCCTGGTGGAGCACGCCCAGGTGCAGCAGGGGCGGCTCATCGTCATCCCCCAGGCCAACGCCAGCGGGTTCACCCACAACTTGGCCGGAGAAGGCCACCCCGCCTACATCGACGTCGAAACGCCAGGCGGCCTGAGGCGCTTCCGTTTTGGCGCGCGGGCAACCAATCCGGTGCACCAGTGGCCCGATCCGGACGTCTATGTGCAGGCTTCCGGCCAGCAGCTATCCGGTTCGGAGACGCGCAACCTCAATCGGGCGTATCCCGGCCGCCCAGACGGCACGCTCACTGAGCAGGTGGCCTACGCCATCACGGAACTCATCCGCCGGGAAGGCGCCGCGATGGCCTTTGACCTTCACGAGGCGTCGCCCGAATACCCCGTCATTAATACCATCGTCGCCCACCCCAGGATGATGGAGTTGGCGGTCATGGCTACGATGGACTTGGAGTTGCAGGGCATCGCCATCGGCCTGGAGCAGTCGCCCGCGGCGCTGCGGGGCTTGAGCCACCGGGAGTGGGGCGACTACACCGAGACCTTGGCGGCGCTGTTTGAGAGCGCCAATCCTTCACAAGGTCGCCTGCGGGGCCGTACCGGCGCGGAGCTGGTTCTTGAGGGCCAAGACCCGCTCTACGAACGGGCGGCGGCATTGGGGCGCCTTTACGTGCCCTTTGGGCCCGAGGGACATCCGCTTGAGTCCCGTACCGGGCGGCATCTGTCAACGCTCAAGGCGTTTTTTGAGATGTACAGCCTATTGAACCCTCTGGACGGTATCAGCGTCAGCGGTTTGCCTGGCTACGAAGAGCTCTTGGCCAACGGTGTGGGCGCGTACCTGCAGCCGCCGCGCTAGCCGGGCGCCCGCCTGGCTTGGGCCTTGCCTTGGGTAACGGCGGGAGGCGTTTGGATGCTGAGTGAGGCGACGCTTTTCATCATCATGGTGGCCGCGTTCATCTCACTGGCCGCGGCCCGGCTGCCCATCGCTTTAGCGTTGCTGGGCGCGTCGGCCCTTGGTGCGCTTCTCGGGGGCCATGGGCTCGCTGTCCGGCATCTGGTGGAGGGCGGGTTTCTTTACCTGGACGCAGCGCTGATCATTGTTACGGCAATGGCGTTCATGGCGGCCTTGCGCGCATCGGGCGCGCTGGCCGACATCGCCCGTCAGCTGGTGCGCGCCTTTGGACGGCGTCCAGTGATCTTGCTTCCGGCTTTGATGCTGCTGACGATGCTGCCCGGCATGCTCTCGGGCTCCTCGACGGCTGCGGTACTGACGGCTGGCGGGTTGGTGGGGCCGGTCTTGATGGCCCTCGGCCTTGACAAGCGCCTGGCGGGAGCCTTTATCGCCATGGGAGGCATTTATGGCATGATCGCCCCGCCCGTCAACCTGCCGGTCATGCTCATCGGCGCCGGCATCGACGTACCCTACGTCGGCTTTGAAGTGCCCCTTTTGTTGGCGTCGGTTCCTTTGGCCCTGGTGACGGCGTACGCAACCGGCTGGCCCTTGTTGCGGGGGAGCGGGGCTGACACGGCGCAGGCGTTGGCAGCAATGGAAAAAGCCCAACTAGTGAGGGACGGCGACGCCCGGGGGCTGCTGGCCGCTGCCGCGGCCGCCGCGCGTCCGGCGCGGGCGCTGACGGGCCTGTGGGCGTGGCTGCCGCTGTTGTGGGTCGTCGTGTCCATGTCGGCAAGCCGCCTGGCGCCCGGCCAGTGGCCGGACCTGGGGCTCGCGCTTACCTTTGCCGTGGGCACTGCTCTGATCTTTATTGTAAGCCGCGTGCCGGGCTGGCTTGCAATCTTGCAGGGCGCCTTGCGGCAGGCGCTGCCGGTGCTGGGAATCCTGGTGGGCGTCGGCGCCTTCATCCAGGTGTTGACGCTGGTTGGTGGGCGCGGCTGGATGGTGGTGACCTTGCTCAGCCTGCCGGCCGCTTGGCTTTATCTGGCGGCCGCCGTGGGGATCCCGCTCTTTGGTGCCGTGTCTGCTTTCGGAGCAGCCTCGGTGCTGGGCGTGCCGTTAGTGCTGGCCTTCCTGGATACCGGCAGCGTTATCACCATTACGGCGGCCATTTCGCTTTTGGCCGGCTTGGGCGACCTGATGCCGCCCACAGCGCTGGCCGGCATCTTTGCCGGGCAAGTGGTGGGCGAGAAGCACTACGGGCGAATCCTGCTCACCTGCGCGCTGCCGGCGCTGTTGACCGTGGCGCTCGCCTTGGGCATGATCCTGCTGGCGTAGGTGGGGGCACCGGCCTGGCGATGGTTAGGTCACTGACAGGCCGGCTAGGGGAAAGGGGAAACGGCCGTGGATGTGATCATGTTCCTGTACCGGGGGTTGGCCCTGGTGGTGGCCGTGGGCTGCGCGGTGGAGATCTTGGCGCAGCGCCGGCTGCGGGACCAGCTGGTGGCCGCGATGGTGCTGGTGCCGATGTTGTTGCGCTTCCTGCTGATTAAATGAGGTGGCCGCACTGGCGGCCACCTCTGTTCGTTGTGTTTGCCCCTGGTCAACCCCTGGCGTGGCCTTACGGCTGTGCCGTGGGGGCGTTAAGCCACGGACCAAGCCCGTCCCGCACCAGGTCGGCGTAGGTCGGCACACCCTCGTAACTCACCGGCGGGGCACCCAGGAGCACCGCCGCGTCCACGATGGCGCGGACCGCGGCCAACTGGCGCCCGACGCGGTCGTGCAGCGGGTTCTTGGGGTCATTGACCACGTCGGGGGCCGTGTACTCGTCCGTCTGGCCGGGATTGGCGGTTTCCGTGAGGAAGGCCAAAGCCTTGGTGTGGTCGCCCCACTCCCGGTGGCTCAAGCCCCTGTACTCTTGCCGCGACGGCTCCAAGTTAAAGTGCAGGCCTTGAGCACTCAAGTCCAGCACCGCGTAGACGGCCGCCTCCAGCGCCCGCTCGTGGGCTACCAGCGTGTTGGCGAGGCGCGAGTTGACGCCTGCCTCATGGAGGTCGATGGCGACGTCCACGTTTTCCTCGATGAGCAACTGGCGGATGGCGTAGGCGATCTGTTCGGTCAAGGTGCCATCGGGCTTGCCCGGGTGAACCCGGTTGAGGTTGCGGATCTCGTTGCCCTCGTGCACGCCGCCGTCGGGGCTGACGTAGATATCCGGATCTGGCTCGGCCTCGTAGGCAGGGTTGGTGCGGCGCGAGCCGTAGCGGAACGACCGCGGCACGCCACCTTGGACCTCAATGGTGACGTAGGACGGTACGCCGGAGCGGTAGCCGTCGTTGTAGTCGACGTTCGCGTTGTTGCCGTGGGGGACGACGATGATGCGCCCCACCGTGGGGATGGCACGCTCGACCAGGATGGTGGCGGCCATCACGCCGGCGATCTCGTTGCCGTGGGTGCCGCCCTGGACGTACAAGGTGCCGCCGGGGACGCCCGAGTCGAGAATGTAGACGCGGGAATCGCCGGGCGTGCCCCGGAGCGGCGGGTGATAGTCGCTCAGCCAGCCGATGGCGGTGACCCCGTAGCCGGGACGAATGTCATGAAACGCGGGGGTTTGAGCGTAGGCGCCAAGAGCTAGGCCGAAAAGCAGCAGGCCGACGGCCGCCATGGCGATGCGCATGCGGTTTGCCACCGCCTGACCTCCTTTGTTGTTGCCGGGCGCCCGCCGCGCGGCTTGCGCCGGGACGGGGCCGGCCTTTGGTTGAAACCTTCCGTTTCTAGGTGTGTAGAAGAATGCCGGCCGGAGCAGGGCTCCGGCCGGGGCTCAGACTCGTTGCCGTCCTAGTTGCCGTACAGCGTCTTCAGCACGGCCCCGGCTTCCGCTGTCCTTTCCACGAGTTGCAGCGTCACGTCGTGCTCCTCGGCCAGCCGGGTGAAGAAGCCGTCTTCGTTGCCGTCGGCCCGGACGATGGCGTGGTCGGCGTACTCAAGCACCAGCACCGACAGATCGTCGCTGGTGCTGCCCCGCCGGGGCGCGCCCTCCACGTGCATGGCGACCACCGGGATGCCGCGGCTTGTGGCCTCCACCAGCAGGCTCTCGATCCGGGCAAATTCCTGGTCAACGTCGATGCCGGCGGCACCGAGCCCCTTCATGCTGGCGCCGACGACGATGATGAGGCTCTTGGCGCCGGCCAGCTGGTCCAGCCCGGCAGTGGCGTCGTAGACGTTGGCGACACCGGCTTGGTCCGCCAGGACTCGCACCATGAGAGCGCCCGGGCTCTGGCCCGCCGACGTGATAAGCGCCGGCGCCTCAAGGGCAGCCATCGCCGGTGCGGCCGCCAGGACGCCCACCAACAAGGTCGACAGCAGCAAAACGGTTCCAGCGTTTCTCACCGCGTTCTTCCTCCCTCAGTACGCCACGACGCCGCCGGCCCGCCGGGGATCGGCCGCACCCCGCATCTCGCCCGTTTCGGGGTCGATGAGGATGGCCTGGGCGCCGCCAAAGTACAGGTCATAGTCTCCCCGCGCATCGATGCGGGTGTAGCCCATGGCCCGCAGCTCCTCGCGCACCGACTCGGGAATGCGGGCCTCGATCTCGGTACGATTGCTGGTCGCGTAGCTATACGTTCTCGGCGCGTCGATCGCGGCCTGGATGCCCATGCCAAAGTCGATAACGTTGGTCAGCACGTGCACCATCGCATAGATGATGCGGGCCGCACCCGGGCTGCCCACCACCAGGAACGGCTTGTCGCCCTTGAGCACGATCGTCGGCGCGATGATGGTGCGCGGGCGCTTGCCGGGCACCAGTTCGTTGGGGTGTCCTGGAGCGTTGAAGTTTTGCATCTGGTTGTTGAGGATGATCCCGGTGTCGGGCACGGCCACACCCGCGCCAAAGAAGCTGCTCAAGGTCTGCGTCAACGCCACCGCGTTGCCGTACTTGTCCACGACTGAGATGTGCGTTGTGCTCGGTGACTGGTACGGCTCGGCCAGGTAGGCGCCGGTGGGCGCGAGCTCCCTTTCGTGCTCAAACTCCCACGGATTGCCCGCCTTGGGCAGGGGACCGGCCTCGAATTCGTTGATCTCGGCCGCTCGTACCGACGCGTATTCCCGGCTGGTCAAACCGTTGACCGGGACGTCCCAATACGCCGGGTCGGCCACATACTCCAAATGATCCACGTGGGCCCGCCGCACCGCTTGGGTGATCAGGTGGATCGTCCGGGCGGAAATGGGCTCGCCGGCCGCCAGGTCGAAGTGCTCCAGTTGCTGCAGCGCGTTGACGACACCGATGCCGCCGCCCACCGGGGGTGGCGCACCGAGGATCTCATAGCCGCGGTAGAAACCGCGCGCCGGCTCCCGCTCGATGGCGGTGTAGTTGCGCAAGTCCTCCAGGGACAAGAGCCCACCGCCGGCCCGCACGGCCGCCACGATCTTCTCAGCCAGCTCGCCCTCGTAAAAAGCCCGCGGCCCTTGCTCAGCCAAGATGCGCAACGATTTGGCCAGGTTAGGGTTGCGCAAGCGATCGCCGGCCATGGGCGGCAAGCCGTCCTTAAGGTAGATGGAGCTGAGTTCGGGATCGCTGAGCAGGGTCTCGTAGTTGTCGAGGATGACGCCTTCCAGGGTTTCCGTAACGATAAAGCCTTCCTCGGCCAGCCGGATGGCCGGGCGGGAGACTTGCTCCCACGTCATCGTCCCGTAGCGCTCGAGGGCCAGGGAGAGCCCCGCTATGGTCCCGGGCACCGCCACGGCGCCCCAGCCGGTGCTGGGCGGCCCGTCGACAAACGCGTCCCAGGTGGCCTCGCCGGGAGCCGTCGCCCGGAAGTCGATGGCGATCGCCTCGCCCCGATCGGCCAAGTAGATGACCATGTACCCCTCGCCGCCAATGCCCGAAGCGTTGGGTTCCACCACGCCGATGGCCAGCGCCGTGGCGACGGCGGCATCGATCGCGTTGCCGCCCTGCAGGAGAATCTCGACACCGGCTAGAGAAGCCAGCGGGTCGGCGGAGGCCACCATGCCGTGCCGGCCGACCACTTCTTGGGCCAGGGCGGCCACGGGCAGCGTCAGGACCAGTGCCGCCACCAGCAGAGCCGCAATTCCCTTATGCGGCCGCACGGGACGGCACATGGCCTGCGCGCTTGACCAGTGAATCATCACGCTCCTCCTTTCATGCATTCGCATGGCGCGAGTATTCTCATTTTCGGTTTCGTGGGTTAGGACGTCTAACCTGGTTTTTCACATTAATCCCGATTTCTGGGTTCCCCAAGCTCACCCTGGCGTTCACCTTTCGCGTTGCATATTTATCCTAAGACGTTGTAAAATTAATCGTCCGGGGCCGCAAGGCGCCGGGTATTCTGCAATGGATGGCGGGGAACCCAACGTGAGCAGAAAGTATCGCAAGGTTGTGCTGGCCTACTCGGGTGGATTGGACACCTCGGTCATCATCCCATGGCTAAAGGAGAACTATGGCTGCGAAGTGGTAGCCATGGTGGCCGACGTGGGACAAGGCGAGGAGCTCGAGGGCATCGAGGAAAAGGCCATCAAGAGCGGCGCGTCGCAGGTTTTCGTGGAGGACGTGCGGCACGAGTTCGTCAAGGACTACATCTTTCCCATGGTGCGGGCGGGAGCCATCTACGAGGGCAAGTACCTTTTGGGCACCTCTATCGCTCGCCCCGTCATCGCCAAGGCGCAGGTGGAGGTCGCCCACCGGGTGGGGGCCGACGCGGTCGCCCACGGCGCCACGGGCAAGGGCAACGACCAGGTGCGCTTCGAGCTGACGTACAAGGCCTTGGACCCGTCCCTCGGGGTCATCGCTCCCTGGCGCGAGTGGCATATCCGGTCGCGCGAGGACGCCATGGAATACGCGGCCGCCCGCGGCATCCCGGTGCCCGTTACCAAGGCAAAGCCCTACAGCATGGACCGCAACCTGTGGCACATCAGCTATGAGGGCGGGATCCTCGAGGACCCGTGGGCGGAGCCGCCGGCGGACATGTTCCGCTGGACCGTGTCCCCGGAGCAGGCGCCCGCTGAGCCCGAGTATGTGGAAATCGGTTTCGAGTCCGGCTACCCCGTCTCGGTCAACGGTGTCGCGCTGGACCCGGTGGCTCTCGTTGAAACCTTGAACGAGATCGGCGCCCGGCACGGCGTCGGGCGCATCGACATCGTCGAAAACCGTCTCGTGGGCATGAAGTCGCGCGGCGTGTACGAGACGCCCGGCGGGACGATCCTGTTTGCGGCTCACAGGGAGCTGGAGCGGATCACCGTCGACCGGGACACGGCACACTTCAAGGAAACCATCGCGCCGCGCTATGCCGAGCTGGTCTACTACGGCCAGTGGTTTACGCCGCTCCGGGAGGCTTTGGACGCCTTTGTCGACAGCACCCAGCGGCGGGTCACGGGCACCGTGCGGCTCAAGGTGTACAAGGGCAGTGTGCACGTGGCCGGGCGGCAGTCGCCGTACTCCCTCTACAGCGAGGACTTGGCCACCTTCGGCGCCGATACCGTCTACAACCAAAAGGACGCGGCCGGCTTCATCAACCTGTTTGGACTGCCCATCACCGTCCAGGCGCGGCTTGAGCAGAAGCTGGCTCAGCAGGCCGGTGCCGCAACGGAGGCGCAGCGCGCGTGATGGAAACCGGGAAGACGCGAGCCGCCGCTCAGGGCGACAGGGAACCGGTAGGCTCCGGGAGCGGCACGCCTGTGGGCGAGGGGGCCGGGAAACTGTGGGGTGGCCGCTTTACCAAGGGAACGGCGCCGGTGGTGGATGCGTTTCACTCGTCCTTGGGATTTGATTGGCGGTTGTATAGGGAAGACGTCCGCGCCAGCCAAGCCCACGCCCGGATGTTGGCCCAATGCGGCGTCATCGCCCACGGCGAAGCCGAAGCCATCTGCGCGGGACTCGCCGGCATCGCCGCGGACATCGAAGCCGGCAAGGTGCAGCCGTCCGGCGCCGAGGACATCCACACTTTCGTGGAACGCCTGTTGACCGAGCGCATCGGCGATGCGGCCAAGAAGCTGCATACCGCCCGCAGCAGAAACGACCAGGTGGCCACCGATACGCGCCTTTGGGTCATGAACGCCATCGATGAGCTGGATCGGCGGCTGCGGTCATTCCAACGCACCCTGGTGCAGCTGGCCGAGGACCACAAGGACGTTGTGATGCCCGGCTACACGCACTTGCAGCGCGCGCAGCCCATCCTACTGGCCCATCACCTTTTGGCGTACTTTGAGATGTTCCAGCGGGACCGGGAGCGACTCGCCGACTGTCGCAAGCGGACAGCGGTGTCGCCGTTGGGCGCGGGCGCGTTGGCAGGCGTGACACAGCCCATCGACCGGTGGGCGACGGCGCGGGAGCTGGGGTTTCTCGACGTCGCGGTCAACAGCATCGACGCGGTCAGCGACAGGGATTTCATCATTGAGCTGGTCGCGGCGCTGTCCCTGGTGATGATGCACTTAAGCCGGCTGTGCGAAGAGGTTATCCTCTGGTGCAGCGCGGAGTTTGGATTTCTGGAGCTGGACGACGCCTACAGCACCGGCAGCAGCATCATGCCCCAAAAGAAAAACCCGGACATCGCCGAGCTTGCCCGCGGCAAGACGGGACGGGTGTACGGGCACCTTATGGGGCTCCTTACGGTTATGAAGGGGTTGCCGCTGGCCTATAACAAGGACATGCAGGAGGACAAGGAAGCCCTCTTTGACGCCGTCGACACGGTGCTCGGATGTCTGGAGGCCGTGGAGCCGATGCTGGCCACGGCGGGGGTGCGGGCCGACAGGATGCTTGCGGCCACCAAGGACGGCTATTTGAACGCCACCGATTTGGCCGACTACCTGGCCAAGAAAGGCCTGCCATTCCGGGACGCCCATGCGGTGGTGGGGCAGGCGGTGCTGCACGCCATCGAAAACGGCAAGCGGCTCGAGGAGTTGCCGCTGGAGGTCCTCAAAGGGTTTTCGCCCCTCATCGAAGAGGACGTCTACGCGGCCCTCGATGTGCGCCAGTGCGTGGCGGCGCGGAGGAGCCTGGGCGGCACGGCGTTGGCCGAAGTCGAGAAAGGTCTGGCCCGGGCCAAATCGCTGTTGGGAGCGGCTGAGAAGTAGTCCCCGGCGCCTCGCCGTCCCTTGACGCCTCGGGGCGTACGGCCTAGCGGACCGGGATGCCGGCGGCGCGCATGTAGGCTTTGGCTTCGGCAATGGTGTACTGGCCAAAGTGGAAGATGGAAGCGGCCAGCACCGCGTCGGCCTTGCCGGCGCGGATGCCGTCCACCAGGTGCTGCAACGTCCCGGCGCCGCCCGAAGCGATGACGGGCACGTCAACGCGCTCGGCCACGGTCCGGTTGAGGTCGTTGTCGTAGCCGTCCTTGGTGCCGTCGGCATCGATGCTGTTGAGCACCAGCTCGCCGGCACCCCGCCGTACGCCCTCTTCCGCCCATCTCAGAACGTCCATCCCTGTCGGTACGCGTCCGCCGTCGATGACGACTTCCCACCAGACGGAGCCGTCAGGCCGCGTGCGGCGCAGGCAGTCGATGGAAAGTACGACGCACTGGCTGCCGAAGCGCTCGGCGCCCTCGTTGATGAGGTCGGGCCGGCGCACCGCCGCCGAATTGATGGAAATTTTGTCCGCCCCGGCGCTCAACAGCGCCCGCATCTGCTGGACGTCGCTGACGCCGCCGCCGACGGTGAAGGGGATGAAGACCTGCTCCGCCGCCCGGCGGGCCACCTCGATCATGGTGCGGCGGCCTTCGGCGGAGGCGGTGATGTCGTAAAAGACGATTTCATCGGCGCCTGCGAGGTCGTAAAAGGCGGCCAGCTCCACGGGATCGCCCGCGTCCTGGATCTCGGCAAACCGGGTGCCTTTGACGACGCGGCCGTTGCGCACGTCCAGGCAGGGAATAATGCGCTTGGCTAGCACCGGCGATACCCTCCCGCTAGCGGCACAGGGCGGCGAAGTTGCTCAGGATCTGCAGCCCGACGCGGCTTGATTTCTCGGGGTGAAACTGCACAGCCATCACGTTGTCCACTTCCACGGCCGAGCAGTACTCAATGCCGTACTCGGTCACGGCCGCCGTGACGCTTGAATCCGCGGGCTCGGCGTAGTAGGAGTGGACGAAGTAGACGTGGCTGCCGGGCTCAATGCCGGCAAAAAGCCGCGTCTCCTTAGGGAAGCGCAGCGTGTTCCAACCGATCTGGGGCACCTTGAGCCCGTCTGGGAAACGCCGTACCCGCCCGCGGAGGGCGCCAAGCCCCCGGGGAAGTTCCGGGCCGTCGTCAAAGCGCTCCTCACTGGTTTCAAAGAGCAGTTGCAGCCCGAGACAGATGCCGAGGAAAGGCTTGCCCGACGCGAGGGCCTGGTGGATGGGATCGATAAGGCCGGCGGCCCTCAAATTGGCCATGGCCTGGGCAAACGCGCCCACCCCGGGCAATATGACGCCCGCGGCCCGCTCCAGCACCGCCGGGTCCTGGGTGATGACGGCTTCCGCCCCGACGTAGGTTAGGGCTTTCTCCACGCTGCGCAGGTTTCCCATGCCGTAGTCGATGATGGCGATCATGTGCGGCTCCCCCGTAGGCCGTCTATACGTCCTTACGGTAGCACATGCCGGGCCTGTCCACTAGAGGTCCGGGCGGGAGGCGGTAAGTATACAAGAGGGAGCAGCCTGACGCAGCATCCTGCGGTGGCCGGCCCCGAGCCGTGGGCGCCATGGTTGGCTCGCTTTGGGGCCGGCGGGTTGGGCGCCGCGCCGGCCCGCAGCGTCACACGGCCAGTTGCACCCGGTATTCCCGCAGCCATGTGTCAATCTCGATCAGGTAGGCAAAAAACTGTGGGCCGGCCATGAGCTGGCCGAACCACGGCTGGTCAAAAACTTGGCTTGCCGGTGGTGTTCCGGCCGCGCCGCCCCCGGCCAGGCGGCGGACGGTTTCCACGTCGATGAGCGGGACGAGGGGCGACTGCGAGTCGTCGAGGATCTGCAACACCCGGCGGCGCACCGCCTCAGCGTACTCCGGCTGGTGGCTCTTGGGGTAAGGGTTTTTGCGGCGCTGGAGCACCTCGTCGGGCAGGACGCCCGCCAACGCTTGGCGCAGCAAGCCCTTTTCCCGGCCGCCGAAGTTCTTTATCTCCCACGGGACGTTCCAGACGTACTCCACCAGGCGGTGGTCCGCAAAGGGAACCCGCACTTCGAGGCCTGTGGCCATGCTCATCCGATCTTTACGGTTAAGCAGCGTCACCATAAACCACGTGAGGCTCAAGTAGGCGACTTCCCGCAGCCGGCGTTCCCGCGGCGACTCACCCGGCATGTGCGGCACCTCCGCCAGGCTTTCCCGGTACCGCTCAAACACGTACTCTTGCG
Source organism: Firmicutes bacterium ZCTH02-B6 (assembly GCA_002159155.1). Lineage (GTDB taxonomy): Bacteria > Bacillota > Limnochordia > Limnochordales > ZCTH02-B6 > ZCTH02-B6. Next base: position 827 of record LZRQ01000054.1, on the reverse strand, counting down.
GCCGGATGCGCTCGCGCAACCATGGTGAGAGCCACGAGGCCCGCAGTTGAGTGGAGCGAGACCAAGGGAAGGTGCTGGCTTGGAGGAGGTCTTCCCGGTGAAACCAGGGGTAGCCGCCGAAAATCTCGTCGGCGCATTCGCCCGACAAGGCCACGGTGGCGCCCTTCTTGATTTCCCGGCAAAAAAGCAGCAAGGACGCGTCGATGTCGGCCATGCCCGGCAAGTCCCGGGCGCGGACCGCCGCGGGCAGCGCCTCGGCCAGATCATTGCCGTCGATGATCACCTGGTGGTGGATGGTCCCGAGTTGCTCGGAAACCATTTGGATGTAGCGGGCATCGGTGTCGGGCTGGAAGGCGCTAGGTTGGAAATGGTCGGCGTTGCCCTTGTAGTCGATGGAGTAGGTGTGCAACGGCCCTTTGCCTTGTTGGGCCAACGCCTGGGCGGCAAAGACGGTGATGGCGCTGGAGTCGATGCCGCCGGACAGCAGTGTGCACACGGGGACGTCCGCCACCAGTTGCCGGCGTACGGCGTCAGACAACAGCTCGCGCACGGTGGCCACCGTCGTTTCCATGTCGTCGGTGTGGGGCCGGCACTCAAGCCGCCAGTACCGGCGGTGGGTCAGCCCGTGCGGCGACACCGTGAGGCAGCAGCCCGGTTTCACCTCGCGCATGTCGCGGTACACCGCATGGCCGGGCGTGCGGGCGGGCCCGAGGGCAAACACCTCGGCCAGGCCCTCCGCGTCCACCACCGGCGCGACGCAGGGATGCGCCAGCAGCGCCTTGGGCTCCGAGCCAAAGACGAAGCAGTCGCCGAAATCGGCGTAGAAA
>LZRQ01000053.1 GCA_002159155.1 Firmicutes bacterium ZCTH02-B6 | reverse complement strand
CTTGTGCGCCGCAGGAAGCACCGGCACTCTCCCGGCAAAGATCCGCAGGGCCGTGCGGCTCTCCCGGGCCACTTCGGCCGCGTGACCCAAGAGGCCAAAGCCGGTGATGTCCGTGGCACACCGCACGCCGGCCGCGTGCAGCACGTCGACCACGTTGTTGAGGCGGCGCATAACGTCGGTGACCTCTTGGATCTCTTGCTCCGCTGCCAGTCCCCGCTTGATGGCTGTGGTGACGACGCCAACCCCGATAGGTTTGGTTAGGACCAAGACATCCCCGGGCTTGGCGGCGCCCTTGGTCAAGACCTTGTCCGGGTGGACGACGCCGGTCACCGCCAGGCCATACTTGGGCTCCTGGTCGTCGATGCTGTGGCCGCCGATGATGACCGCGCCCGCCTCGCGCACCTTGTCGGCACCGCCCCGCAAAATGTCCGCCAGCACCTGTGGCGGGAGTTTTTTGACGGGAAACCCCACGATGTTGAGGGCGCAGACAGGGCGCCCCCCCATGGCATACACGTCCGACAAGGCATTGGCCGCAGCGATCTGCCCGAAGGCGTACGGGTCGTCCACGATGGGCGTGAAAAAGTCCACCGTCTGCACAATGGCCACATCGCTGCTCAGCCGGTAGATGCCGGCGTCGTCCGGCGCCTCCAGGCCGACCAGGACGTTGGGATCGGGTAAAGAAGGGGGCAGGTAGCGCAAAACTTGCGCCAGGTCGCCAGGACCGATCTTGCACCCTCAACCTGCCTTGGAGCTCAGCTGGGTTAAGCGCAGCAGTTCGTCGGCGCTCACGGCCCTGTCACCTCCACGCCCCGGTATTCGGGTATTCTTAAAACGCCCGTTCCCATTGTACTACAAATACGGCCCGAGCCGCCGGCACAGGAGCCGATTGCGTGAGCAAAGCGCCGGCGAGGCTGGCGCCAATTCGTCTCACTCCGTGCCGATTTCAACTCAGGTGAGACAAACTGCATGGTTGACCGGATTCCCGTTTCAACCCTACCCTACGATCGTCTCGTGCCGTAAACGGGAGGTAGAGGTTGAAGTGTGAGAATTCTTGTGATATTTCTGCTTGGGGTTCTCATGGTCAGCAGTGCGGCATTGGCTCAAGACGCGGAGCTTGGTGAACCGCTCCCGACACTCTTTGTCTCCGCGTTTCGCTTCGAGGGGAATACCGCCGTTGATGCTGACCTCTTGCAAGAGATCCTGCGGCCGATGACGGGACAGGAGCTCTCCATGTTTGACCTCTATGTGGCCGCCGCGGCTGTCGCCGCCCACTATCATGGCCTCGGCTACTTCCTGGCGGAAGCCGTGCTCCCGCCGCAAGAGGTGGTGGACGGGGTCATCACCATCCGGATCTTTGAGGGGCGCTATGGCGAGGTCATTGTGCACAACGAATCGGCGCTGCGGGACGATGTGGTGCTGTCCGTGGTGCGTCCCCTCGAAAAAGGTGACCTGGTGCACCAGGCGCTCTTTGACAAGACCAGGCTCATATTGGACGAAATCCCCGGCGTCGAGGTGGACCTCGGGTTCGCCCCGGGCAGCGAGGAGGGCACCGCCGACCTGGTCGTCATGGTTCGTGACGGGGATACCGTACAAGGCCGGTTTTCCCTTGAGGTCCGGCCCCGGGGGGACGGCACCCTGCGCATGGCGCCCTCGCTGGCGCTGATCCTAAACAATCCGGCGGGTTGGGGCGATCAGCTGGAGGCATCCTTCGCAGCCAGCGCGGGGCGGGGAACTGAGCTGCAGCAGGGGCGCGTCGAGTACACGGTGCCCATGGGTGCGCGCGGCAAGCTGGGTGTCGGCTACGCCGGCGCCCGCCAGGGCATGAAGGACGCGCTCGGTGTCCTAGACGTCAGGACCTGGTCCAACACGCTGTCGGTGAGCGCGGGATTTGCCGCGGTCAAGGGCTTTGAGAGAAACCTGTCGCTGTCGGCGCGGATCGAGCGGGCAGACGCGGGGCGTTCCATCAATGGCTACAAGACGCCGCAAGAACGCTGGCGCGTCACGTTTGGGGTTGACGAGCAGAGGCTCCGGTTTCCGGGCAATGGCGTCGGCATTAGCTCCTGGAGCGTGAGCGCGACCGCCAGCGCGTCGCCGGGGACCGAACCGCCGCAGACCAAACTGAACGGCTCGTTCACGCACCGGCACCTTTGGGACAGCGGTGTGGAGATCTCCGGGTCGCTGGAGGGCCAGCTGGCCTTTGCCAACTTGCGCAGCGAGGAGCAGATGGAGCTCCGCCCGGCGGGCCACCTGGGCGCCGTGAGCGGCGATGTGGGGTGGGCGGCTCGCCTTGAACTGAAGAAGTCGTGGCCGCAGCTGGCGTGGCTGGCCGGTTCGTGGAAAGGTGCGCTCTACGTGGAGACGGGTGCCGTGCAGCTGGAACGGTTTCCTGCGGACGGCATGCCTGACATCGTCCAACGCTCCGGCCTGGGGATAGGGCTCGACTGGTCGTTGCCGTCGGGGCACTCGCTCTATCTTGGACGGACATGGCCCCTGGGAGCGGTGCCGGGCGAAGCCAGCGCGGGCGAGACGACCATTCGCTACACCTTGTCCTTCTAGTCTGATCGTTGTACGGGAGTGCCAGTTTGAATTCAACGGCCGCGTGAGAGCCAAGGCAGGAGGTTGAAGTCCAACATGTGGCGGCACAGGCCTCTCTGGCGCGCAGCCGCGTGGGCGGTTCTTGCTGCGCTCATCTGGTCTATGTCTTGGGAAGCCGCCTCGGCTGCGGGCGACTTCCCGTTCCCAACGGGAGGGCGCGTCGTGTTCGGCGACGGGTACGTGACCGATGGCGCGATCTTCCAGTACGACCCCTTCATCGTCATTCAGTGGGACGATTTTTCCGTTGCCGAAGGGTGGACCGTCAGATTTCACCAACCTCACTCGTACGCCATCGCGCTGAACGAGGTGACGGGCATCTACCCGTCGACCATCGACGGGACGATCCTGGCCAACGGGCGCGTCTTTCTGGTCAACCCCAACGGCATCGTCGTCGGCAGCAAGGGCACGCTGGACGTGGGTTCGTTTCTCGGCTCGACGCTGCGGCTGAGCTACAGCGGTTATCAAGACCTGCGCGACAAGATCTACGACTTTGTCAACTTCCGGGCCCCGTTGCGTTTCGTCCGGGATCCGAACGTTTCTTGGGGATCGATTCTGGTCACCGGGACGCTGAACTTGCGGGAACAGGATCCAGGGACACCGGCCGGGTACATCGCCCTCATGTCCGAGACCATCTATCACCATGGCACCATCAACGCCGACGACGGCACGGCGTTGCTGGCAGCCGGGCCTGGCTTCTATCTGCATATGCGCGGCGACGGCTCGCTGGTGTTGGAGGCCGATGGCGACGCCGCTGGACGAGGGGTTCTCGGCACCGTCAACACCAGCGTGATCCGGGCTCATGGCGGGAACGTCGTCCTCAGCGCCACCGGTGCCGATTCGGTCCTCAACCTCGGCGGTACCGTGCGGGCCACCGCGATCGAAAACCGTGGCGGCCGGGTGATTCTCTCGGCCGACGCGAACCCGATCCGGCTCGGCTATGACTCCGGCGCAAGCATCACCAACGACCCGGTCAGCAGCCCTCGTTGGCTTGAACTCGAAGCCGCGACCCTGGAGGTGAGAGGCGGCGGGAGCGTCATCATCGAGGGGTATACCGACAGCCGGGGCAATGACTACCAGACAAAGATCCAGGTCGGGCAGGGGCGCATCGAGGCTGCGGAGGTGGTTTCGGTCCAATCCAACACCCTGTTGGACGGGGGGCAGCTCACCCTCAAGGCGGGCGGCGACGTCCACCTGCGGGGCGATGCTACGGTGGACGTGGACCATCTCACCGCGGAGGCGGGCGTCGACGTCTGGGTCGAGGAAACCGTCCATCTGCTGAACGGTAACGCCACCTTGGCGGCTGGGCGCGATATCAACCTCGTCGACAGCCCGACGGTGCACCTAAACCGGCTCGCGATCAGTGCGGGCCGCCACGCGCTGATCGACGTCGAGCAGACGTTGCCGCTGGGCTTCAATCTGGACGTGACGGAGTTGGCGGTTGAGGCGGGGGACCGCATCGACATCACGGGACAGACGGTGCTGGAGATCGGTGGAGCCACCAATTTCCCCTTGTTCTTGAAAGCGGGTCAGATCGTGCTCGAGGGAACGTTCCAGCGGCCGGCGGGGGAAACATGGGTTGAGGGGACGGCCATCGTCGACGCACCCTTCATCGACGTCTTGAACCATCTGTTCGCCCCGAGAGTGGTGTTGACCAACAGCACGGACCAGCCGTCTCAGGTCTACATCGACGCTGATGCCGTCGTGGCCGCGACGGAGGTTTTGGAAGTCGTAGCGAGGAATGGCGGTACGTTTTCGAGCCAGGGCACTTTGAGCGCGCCCGTCGTCAACCTGCACTTAGGCGGCCGCTTTGACTCGGTCTACGTGTCCGAGCTGTACAACACGGGCGACCCAGACCAGGACAACACGCCCCGTCTAAGGCTGTACGGCGCCGACGGTCCTGGTACGTGGCTGGAGGCGGACTCGGTTTCCATCCATGCGTCAGGCGACCTGCGCCTGAGCGGCCTGGTCAAGGCCCAAGACGTGCTGGTCTGGAGCGGTTTCGATCCGTCGTGGGGCGCGCGGCGCGACTTGGTCATCGAGGAAGGGCCCGGGCAGACGCCGACCCAAATCGACGCGGCCGGCAGCGTGACGCTGGCGGCGGGACGCGCCTTTAAGAACTACGCCACCTACGGTGTCAACTTGCTCCCCGGCCCGGGCAGGGCGCTGATCTTCTCCGCCAGCGACCGCTTCGGATATGACCCGGGGACGCTGTTGGACCTGGAAACGCCGTCGGGCGCCCCGCGGTTCACCGAAGCGTACGGCGTCAGCTACAGCCCGTACGACGCTTACAACCCCAGCGGGGATACCATCTACATCGGCGAGGCGGCGCCGTCACCAGTGCTGACCATCCCGGCGCCGGCCGATATGGAGAAGGTGTTTGACAACACCCCCGTGGTGATCGATCCGTCGCCGTACGTGAGCGATCCTTCGGTGAGCGGGCTGCGCTTCCGCTTTGACGGCCCCGAGGGCAGCGGCGGGATCAACGTGGGCACCTACGTGATCGTCCCTTATGGCGCGGAGTCTGAAGTGTATCGGGTGCAGTACCAGGGTACGGGCCAGCTCACCATCACGCCGCGCCCGTTGTGCCCGGACGGATGCGCCGGGTGGGCCGAGCGGGTCTGGGGGGACGTTAACCCCAACTTTGGCGCCATCTGGCACGACGTGTTTAACTTGGCGCCAGGACACACGGCCGCGGACGCCGGCATGCTGTTCCGGACCACCATGTCCGTGGCGCCGCAGCTGGCGGATGTCGGGCGCTACGGCGTGTTTGTCGAGGCCGACCCCGACAGCCCCGGGGCGCGGAACTACATCTTCCCGACCGGTCCGGTCGGGCTTATCCAGGTCAACCCGCGCCCGATCCGGCTCCGGTTTTACAGCGGCGTGATCAACGACGGGCAGGTGCCCGACACGCAGCAGAAGATGTGGAATCTGGTGCGCCTGGAGAACATGCCCCGCGGCATGGAGTCCGTGGCGCCGTTTGTGCCGTATCTGTTCCTGTACTATACCCCGGCTTACACGGGCCCGGGCGTCTATGAAATCAACTACCGCATCCAGGAGCACGGGCCGTTCCTCGACAACTTCATCTTTGAACCCCACGAGCCCGGGGTCATCACTGTCGTTGCCAACGTGGACTACTACATCAAGGAGTCGTGGAAAAAACTGTTCCCGGTCACCAACGTGGCCCAGTGCTGGAGCGACCGGTCTTGCGACACGCAGCAAGCGCCGGCCGTCGGCAACTTCTCCGGCGCGGCGTGGCCGGTGATGGGCAGGGCCATCGCGGACTACCTCTCCCATGTCGGGGCGCTGCAGGAGAGCACCTTCCTGGAGATGCTCAACCGGCTGACCTCGCCGGAAACGCGGATGAAGACCTTGGGGCAAATCCTGCCTTTCGTCATGTTTGAGTTGGAAAGCATCCTCGCACGCCCCGAATCGACGTGGAGCGCGCCGGAGCGGGCGTTCATCAACGAGTTCATCGGCTTCGTCACCGAGCTGCGCAAAGAAGCCGCGAGCAAGGCTATGCAGGACTACCGGGCCTGGCAAGCGGAGGAGCAGCAGCGGCACACGCGCAGCGCCAGCGGGCTTCCTAACCTGGGGATGCTGTTCTACTACGGTTCCGAGCCTCCGGAGCATTTTCTCCGGCAGGCCGTGACGGGGATCTACGCGCCCCCGTCGGCGTCGAGCGCCATCGATGAGATCGTCGCCGGCGCCGTCGCGGTCGGCGGGGCCATCGCCGGCGGCGTCGTCACCACCCAGTTGGCCGCCGCCGGGGCGCTGACCGGTACTTTGCTCAAGGTCCTTCCATTCGCCGCCCGGGTGGCGTCCCAGCTGCAGCCGGCCCTGGCCGCCTCTGCCTTTGCGGGGCCCGCTGCCATCGTGGTGGCCGGTGCCGTTACCATCGCGTCTGCCATCGCGGACATGGTGAATATCAAACAGTATGAGGAGAACATGCAAAAGGCCTTGGCGGAGGCCCAGGCGGGCATGACGGTGGACAAGCTGAGAACGTGGCTGTCCGAAAACTACGAGGTCGTGCTCGTCTGGATGATGTTGCGGTTTGCCAGGCCGTATGCGTCCCCGGGAGGTTTGACCTTATGGATGTGACGGTTGGCCGTATCGGTTCGGATTAGGCGGAGGTGAGCGGTTAGGGGCTGTCGCCACGGGCTAGTGCTCAGCCTTGGCCGCACGAAACTCCGCAGGGGTCATGCCGTACCGGCGGCGAAAGGCGGTGCGAAAGCGGTTAATGTCCACGAAGCCGCAGCGCAGCGCAAGCTCGCCGACGGTTCCTTGAAAGTCCCGGCTCTGCAAGAGGCGTGCGGCACGGTCCAAGCGAGCCTCTCGAATGTAGCCCGCGGGTTCGGACCCTTGATCGGCGAAGGCCCGGTACAAGGTGGAGCGGGAGCAGCCGACCGCACCGGCTACTTCGGGGACGCTGAGGTTGGGGTCCGTCAAGTGAGCGTCGATATAGCGTCTGGCCGCGACGTAGTACGCGCTCCGGTCGACCTTGGGTGGCGTGTTCACGCTGGCCTGTTGGAGCACCGCGAGGGCCAACTGCACCGTCTGGTCAAAGACGAGGGCGCGCGCTGCCTTGTCCAGTTGGGCGGCGTGGCGGGCGAAAAGGCGGAGTTGATTGCGGAGAAACGGTGCCAGGGGTGAGTGATTTAACGCTTTGCTCAACTCCGCCGCCGAGGCGTGGTCTGGGCCGATGGCGGCCGCTAACACTTGTCTGGGCAACGACAGGTGCACCCCCTGATGCGCGCTCCACGACAGGCGCGACGGCCGGGCAGCATCGTAGACGAACATGTCGCCAGGCCTGGAGGATAGCGCCGCGCTGCCTTGAGCGATGAAATGACGGCGCCCGGTAAGCACGAGGCCGATGGAGAAACGATCGAACCCATCCGAGCGTATTTGCCGGGCGGTCCGCCGGCCGGAGACGGGAGCGGAACGGTATACGTAGAGGTCGCCGAGGGGCGCGATCACACCATAGGCGGTGGCTTGAAACGGCTTGCCCGGCTCCCGTGGTTCGAAAGGGTCCGCGTCGAAGTCGTAGTAGGCCATGTGACGCCAATAGTCATAGGCCTCCGCCGGGCCGACGCCCTCCGTGGAAAGTTGAATAGCGACGTGGGCCTTGGGGGCGCCAAACTTCAGGTCGTAGCGCCCCTGGTCAGGGGACCAGGCCCAGACGTCGGGGGTCCAATCCCACCAAGCTTTGTGATCTCCGCCCATCCCGCAAAGGCTCCGTCATACCGTTCTGTCCATCCCCACGCCCAGCCCCTGAAAGGCGATTCTACACTCTTCTACATAACGGAAGAAGAACCTTCTCCTGGGATCACGACCTTAGCTAGCCTGCTGCTTCCATATGCATCCTGCCAGCAGGCACCCGGTCGGCAGGGGACACGACCGGTGTGGCGGCGCGCTCTTTTGGAGACATCGGCGGGAAAAAAGGCGTTGACACGCGCGGCATCCGTGGGTATGCTAAGAAGAAATACCATAGGCGGTCGACCAATGGCGATGAAGGGAAGCAGTAGGCGCTAGGCGGGCCAAGAGAGCCGGCGGCAGGTGGGAAGCCGGCGCCGCAGCCGACGCTGAACTCGTCCCGGAGCTGCCGGCCCAACGTCGACGACACAGGCGCACCCAGCGTATACCGTATGCGCAGGCAGGTGTGCCGGTGTGGCCGATCAGTAAGCCCGGCCGGGAGCCGCTGCACGACAGCAGCGCACCCGTTATCAAGCCAGCTCATGCCGGCCCTGTGGGCAGGCGCCGCGTGGCTCGCAGGGAAGTAGGGGCATGAGCGCTGGAGGCTGCCCGCCGCGAGGCGGCAGCGAATCAGGGTGGTACCACGAAGGTGAGCCCCTTCGTCCCTGGCATGTCCATGCCAGGGACGAAGGGGCTTCTTGATTCCAGAGCACCCGCCAGCTCACGCCACAGGCACTGTGCAAGGGTGAGGTTCAAGGGCGGGCCCTAGGGCTAGGCCCAAGGGCTGCCTCGTCCCGACGATCCGAGGAGGGGTTGGCTATGTCAGCTATCGAACTGGCGACACCCGGCAGCGGTAAGAAACCCGCTCCAGCCCGCATGACCGGGGCCCAGGCGCTGATTGAGTGCCTGAAGGCCGAGGGCGTCGAGTACATTTTCGGCATTCCGGGCGGCGCTGTGCTGCCCCTCTACGATGCTCTTTACAACTCCGGCCTGAGGACCATCTTGTGCCGGCACGAGCAAGGCGCGGCTCATATGGCCGACGGCTACGCCCGGGCGACGGGTCGGCCGGGGGTTGTCCTGGCCACGTCCGGGCCCGGCGCCACCAACCTGGTAACCGGCATCGCGACCGCGTACATGGACTCTATTCCGCTGGTCGCCATCACCGGAAACGTCGCGCGATCTCTCATCGGCCGGGACGCGTTTCAGGAGGCAGACATCACCGGCATCACGCTGCCCATCACCAAGCACAACTTCTTGGTGCGCAGCGCCAAGGAGCTGCCGTGGGCCATCCGGGCTGCGTTTCACATCGCGACGACGGGGCGGCCGGGGCCGGTGCTGGTCGACATTCCCAAGGACGTCGGCACCGAGGAGTTCGGTTTCACATACCCGGAGACCGTCGACCTACCTGGATACAAGCCCACCTATAAGGGTCACATCCGCCAAATTCTCGAGGCGGCCCGGGCCATCATGAACGCCAAGCGGCCGCTCCTCTACGTGGGCGGCGGCGCCATCGCGTCGGGTGCGCACCAAGAGGTGCGAGCGCTGGCCGAAAAGTGCGACCTGCCGGTGACCATGACCCTGATGGGCCTGGGAGCGTTCCCGGGGGATCATCCGCAGTCCCTGGGGATGCTGGGCATGCACGGCACGGCTTACGCCAATTACGCCGTGCAAAACTGCGACGTGCTCATCGCCGTGGGCGCGCGGTTCGACGACCGGGTAACGGGCAACCTCAAGACGTTTGCACCCCGAGTCGAGCAGATCATCCATATCGACATCGACCCGGCTGAGATCGGCAAAAATGTGGTGCCCCACGTGCCCATCGTCGGCGACTGCCGCGCCGTGCTGCAGGTGCTGCTGGAGAAGGTCAAGGACAAGCGCCATCCCGAGTGGTGGCAACAGATCGACGAGTGGCGCAGGGAGTATCCGCTGCAGTACCGCAAGGTGCAAGGCCAGATTCACCCGCAGGCGGTGGTGGAGGCGCTCTATGAGGTGACGGGCGGTGAAGCCGTCGTCGCCACCGACGTGGGCCAGCACCAGATGTGGGCCGCCCAGTACTACAAGGTCAAGCACCCGCGGCACTTCATCTCCTCCGGCGGCCTTGGCACCATGGGCTTCGGCTTCCCGGCCGGCATCGGTGCCAAGTTGGCTCGCCCCGACAAGGACGTATTCGTGGTGTCGGGCGACGGCAGCTTCCAAATGAACATTCAAGAACTGGCCACCGCCGCCGACCACCGCATCGGCGTCAAGGTGGTCATCCTCAACAACTTGTACCTGGGCATGGTGCGCCAGTGGCAGGAGTTCTTCTACGGGCGGCGGTACTCCGACAGCTATCTCGGCACGCCTGACTTTGTCACCATCGCCAAAGGGTACGGGGTCAAAGGCTTACTGGTTACGGACCCGGCCGACGTGAAACCGGCGCTTGAGGAAGCCAGGGTCCATGACGGCCCGGTCGTCGTCGACGTGCGGGTCGCGCCGGAGGAGAACTGCTTCCCCATGGTGCCTGCAGGCGGCTCCAATAGCGAGATGCTGGGTCCGAAGGGATGGATGGAGTGATGCAGGTGAGCAGAGAACGGGAACACACCTTGTCGGTGCTGGTGGAAAACCGGCCCGGGGTTCTGAGCCGGGTGGCGGGTCTTTTCAGCCGGCGCGGTTTCAACATCGAAAGCGTCGTGGTGGGCACTACCGAGGATCGGCGTTATTCGCGGATGACCATCGTGGTCGTGGGCGACGAGGGCGAGGTCGAGCAGGTCACCAAGCAGCTGCACAAGCTCATTGAGGTGATCAAGATCTCCGAGATGTCCCCGCAAGAGATGGTGGAGCGCGAACTGGCCCTCATCAAGGTCGCCGCGGACCGGTCGACCCGGTCTGAGATCTTGCAGATCGTCGACATCTTCCGCGCCAGTGTCATCGATGTCAGCGACCGCTCGCTGGTCATCGAGGTCACCGGCGATACGGACAAGGTTAAGGCCATGATCGACCTGCTCAGGCCTTTTGGCATCAAGGAACTGGTGCGCACTGGCCGGGTGGCCATGGCTCGTGGGCCCCGGGCCGTGAGCGCCGGCACGGGCCAGGGGGCTGGACTGCAGGCCGTGGGCGGATGAACGTCCGCCGATAGCATCAAAAGGAAGCTCAGTGGAGGAGTGGACCCGGAATTATGGCGGTTATTTACTACGATCAAGATGCCAATCTCGACGTGCTCAAAGATCTGACCATCGCCGTCATCGGGTACGGCAGCCAGGGGCACGCCCACGCACTCAACTTGCGGGACAGTGGCCTTAAGGTCATTGTCGCCAACCGGCCGGGCAGCGACAACTACAGGCTGGCAGTCGCCGACGGCTGGCAGCCCGTGAGCGCGGCCGAAGCGGCCTCCCAGGCCGACGTCATCGTCATGTTGGCGCCGGATCAGGTGCAACCGCAAATTTACGAGAACGACATCCGGCCGCACTTGACCGAGGGCAAGGCGCTCGTCTTCTCCCACGGCTTCAACATCCATTTTCGCCAGATCGTACCGCCGCCCAACGTGGACGTGTTTATGATCGCGCCCAAGAGCCCGGGCCACCTGGTGCGGCGCATGTTTGAGGCGGGCCAAGGCGTCCCCGGCCTGTTGGCCGTTCACCAGGACGCCAGCGGCCAGGCCAAGGAGCGGGCTTTGGCATACGCCCGCGGCATCGGCTGCACGCGGGCCGGTGTCATCGAGACGACGTTTCAAGAGGAAACCGAGACCGACCTTTTCGGCGAGCAGGTGGTGCTGTGCGGCGGTGTCACCGAGCTCATCCGGGCCGGCTTTGACACGCTGGTGGAGGCCGGGTATCAGCCAGAGATCGCCTACTTCGAGTGCTTGCACGAACTCAAGCTCATCGTGGACCTCATCTATGAGGGCGGCATCTCCTACATGCGCTACTCCATCAGCGATACGGCCGAGTACGGCGACCTCGTGTCGGGCAAGCGCATCATTACGGAGGACACCCGCCGGGAGATGAAGCGCATCCTCGAAGAGATTCGCTCCGGTCGCTTTGCCCGGGAGTGGGTGCTGGAAAACCAGGCGGGCCGGCCGGTCTACTGGGCCCTTAAGGAGCGGGAAAAGAACCACCTGATCGAACGGGTCGGCCGCGAGCTCAGGGCGATGATGCCGTGGATTCAGCCCAAGCGGCGGACGGCTGCCGAAGGCACAGCGGGCGGCGCACAGTGAGCGCCCGCCCGATGAGAATGGGGAGAAACAGCCTTGCAATCTGAACAGCAACATCTGCGCATCCCCGGACCAACGCCGGTGCCGCCCAGGGTGATGCGGGCGGCGACACGACCGGTGGTCAACCACCGCGGCGCCGGGTTCCGGGAGCTTTACAAGCAAGTCACAGCCCAGCTTAAGGGCGTGTTCCAGACCCAAGGTGAGGTCATGCTCATCACCGGCTCGGGCACCGCGGCCATGGAGGCCGCCGTCGTTAACCTCGTTTCGCCGGGGGAAAAAGTGCTCGTGCTGGTGGGCGGCAAGTTTGGCGAGCGCTGGGGCCAGATCGCCCGGGCCTATGGCGCCGAGGTCATTGAGTGGCATTACGACTGGCGCCAAGGCGCCGAACCTGAGGAGCTGGCGCGCCGGCTGGCCGCGGACCCGGACATCGTGGCGGTCTTTGCCACCCACAACGAGTCGTCCACGGGCGTCATGAACGACATTGAGGGCCTCTCCCGGGCGCGGGAGTTGAGTGGACAGCGGCACCGGGCGCTCCTCATCGTGGACAGCGTCAGCGCCCTGGGCGGGGCGCCGTTGCCCATGGACGCATGGGGTGTAGACGCGGTGGTGACCGGGTCGCAAAAGTGTCTCATGGTGCCGCCGGGCTTGTCCTTCGTGGCCCTCGGGCAGGCGGCGCTGGATCGCCTGGAGCGGGTGACTACCGGCCGCTACTACTTGGATCTGCGGGCGTACCGCAAGGCGGCCGCGGCGGGCGAAAGCCCGTACACCCCGGCGGTGACGCTGGTGTTTGCCCTCGAGGAGGCCTTGGCCATGCTGGCCGAGGAAGGGCTCGAAAACTCCTTTGCCCGCCACCGGCTCATGCGGGACATGGTGCGGGCCGGGATCCGCGCCTTGGGCTTGCCGCTTTGGACCGGCGAGCGGTGGGCATCGCCCACGGTCACGGCCGTCGAAGGGGCGCCGGGGCTGGAGGTGGAGCCGTTCCGCAAGCTGGTGCGGGAGCGGTTTGGCGTGGAGCTGGCCGGCGGGCAGGGCGAGATGAAGGGGCGGGTGTTCCGCATCGGCCATATGGGCTACGCGGGCCCCTTCGACATGATCGCGGCGCTGGCCGCCATCGAGCAAGGCTTGGCCGCCAGCGGCTTCCCCGTCAAGCTGGGCGCCGGGATCGCCGCGGCCCAGGAGGTCTGGGCGCAGTGGAAGTGAGGATTCTGGTTGCGGACCCGATCTCCGAGGAAGGCCTGGCGGTGTTGAGGCAAGGGGACGCCCAAATGGACGTCCGCACGGGCCTCTCTCAAGAGCAGCTTATTGACGTCATCGGCGGGTACGATGCGTTGATCGTGCGCAGCGCTACCCGGGTGACGGCGGCGGTGATCGCCGCCGGAGACCGGCTGCGGGTCATCGGCCGGGCCGGCGTGGGCGTCGACAACATCGACGTCGACGCGGCGACCCGCAAGGGCATCCTGGTCATCAACGCCCCGGAGGGCAACACGGTCGCCACCGCCGAGCACACCATCGCGATGATGTTTGCCCTCGCCCGCTGGATCCCGCAGGCGCACGCGTCGGTGAGCCGCGACCGCAGGTGGGAGCGGCAGCAGTTTATGGGCATGCAAGTCGCGGGCAAGGTGCTGGGCGTCATCGGCCTTGGGCGCATCGGCAGTCAGGTGGCCCGGCGGGCCATCGCTCTGGGGATGCAGGTGCTGGCCTACGACCCCTACATCTCTCCCGAGCGGGCCAAGGAGCTGGGTGTGGAGCTCGCGGAGGTGGACGACATTTGCCGGCGGGCGCACGTCATCACGGTGCACACGCCGCTCACCCGGGCCACGGAGCACCTCATCGGCCGCCGGCAGTTTGAGCTGATGCAGCCAGGCGTGCGGATCATCAACTGCGCCCGGGGCGGGATCATTGACGAGGAGGCGCTGCTGGAGGCCCTGGAGTCGGGCAAAGTGGCAGGGGCAGCCCTGGACGTCTTTCGCAGCGAGCCTCCTTGGGACAGCCCGCTGGTGGGCCACCCGCGGGTGGTGGTCACGCCCCACTTGGGAGCGTCGACCGTAGAGTCCCAGATCAACGTGGCGGTCGACGTGGCCAAAGAAGTGCTGCGGGCGCTGCAGGGAGAGCCGGTGCCCCACGCGGTCAACTTGCCGGCCCTGTCGCCGGAGGAGCTGGAAAAGCTGCGGCCGTTCCTTGACCTTGCGGAGCGACTCGGCCGCATGTACACGGAGTTGGTGGGCGGCGGACATCGGAGGCTGGAGGTCGTCTACAGCGGTCAGCTGGCCGAGATGAACTGCTCGCCCCTGACCCGGGCGGTGCTTAAGGGAATGCTGGACCCGATCCTGCACGAGTCGGTCAACTACGTCAACGCTCCCGTCGTCGCCCGGGAGCGAGGCATCCAGGTGTCCGAAACGCGGGAGCCGGGAGCCGGTCACTACCAGAGTCTCATCACGCTCAAAGGCAGCAACGGGCAGGTGGGCGACCGCACGGTCGCGGGCACGCTCACGGGGCGTAACGTACCGACCCTGGTGGGCATCGACGGCTACCGGGTCAACGTGGATACATCCGGTTACCTGTTCGTTGCCCGCAACGTGGACCGGCCCGGCATGATCGGCAAAGTCGGGACGCTTTTGGGTGAACACGGCATCAACATCGCTTTTATGCAGGTCGGCCGTAAAGAAGTGGGCGGGCAGGCGGTGATGGTGCTGGGCGTCGACGACCCGATCCCGCCGCAGGTGCTGGAGCGGCTGGCGGGCATCGAGGACTTGTGGGATACGCGGGTGGTGTACTGGTAACCCACCGGTCCGCCACGGCTGGACCCCGGCTAGGGGCCCGGCCAATGGCAAAAGGTCAGTCCACTGACGACAATGGCCAATCGGCTGGGGATTTGGGCTAGTCGAAACGCGAGGAGGTCGACGGTATGCGGCGCATACGGATTTTCGACACGACGCTGCGGGACGGTGAGCAGTCGCCCGGCGTGAATCTCAATGCCCAAGAGAAGCTGGAGATCGCCCGGCAGCTGGCGCGCCTGGGCGTCGACGTCATCGAGGCCGGTTTCCCGGTGGCGTCCCCGGGCGACCTACAGGCGGTCCAGCTGATCGCCCGGGAAGTGCAGGGGCCCATCATCGCGGCTTTGGCCCGCGCCAACAAGACCGACATTGAAAAGGCGGCCGAGGCTGTGCGGCCGGCGGCGCGCCCGCGGATCCACACCTTTATCGCCACGTCCGACATCCATATGCGCCACAAGCTGCGCAAGACTCCCGACGAAGTGGTGGCCATGGCGGTGGCCGCCGTGCGCTACGCCAAGGGCTTCGTGGACGACGTGGAATTTTCGGCGGAAGACGCAACCCGCAGCGACTGGGACTTCCTGTGCCGCATATTTGCTGCCGCCATCGAGGCCGGCGCCACCACCATCAACATCCCCGACACGGTGGGCTATACGACCCCGGCCGAGTACGCGGCGCTCATTCGCTACGTGAAAGAAAACACGCCCGGCATTGACAGCGTCATCATCAGCGTACACTGCCATGACGACCTGGGGCTCGCGGTGGCCAACTCGCTGGCGGCCATCGAAGCCGGTGCGGACCAGGTGGAAGGCTGCATCAACGGCATCGGCGAGCGGGCGGGGAACGCGGCCCTTGAGGAGATCATCATGGCCCTGCGTACCCGCCATGACCACTACCAGGTCGAAACCGGCATCGTCACCGAGCAGCTCTACCGGACGAGCCGGCTGGTGAGCACTTTGACCGGCATGCAGATCCAGCCCAACAAGGCCATCGTCGGCGACAACGCCTTTGCCCACGAGTCGGGCATTCACCAGGACGGTTTCCTCAAAGAGCGCACCACCTACGAGATCATGACGCCTGAGTCTGTGGGCGTGCCGCAAAGCCGGCTGGTACTAGGCAAGCACTCGGGGCGCCACGCTTTCCGGGTACGCCTCAAGGAGCTCGGGTACGACCTCAGCGAGGAGAAGATCGAGCGGGCCTACGAGCGCTTTGTGGAGCTGTGCGACCGCAAGAAACACGTCAGCGACCGGGACATTCAGGCCATCGTCGAGGAAGAAGTGGTCACCATCCCAGAGCTGTACGCCCTGGACTACCTGCACGTCACGTCGGGCACCGCCGCTGTCCCGACGGCCACCGTGCGTCTCCTCAAGGGCAGCGAGCCCATCGAAGAAGCCGCCATCGGCGACGGGCCGGTAGACGCGGTGTACCGGGCCATCGACCGGGTGACGGGCATCGAGACGCAGCTGGTTAGCTATACCCTCAGTGCGGTCACCAGCGGCAAGGACGCCCTCGGCGAAGTCACGGTGCAGATCCGGGACAACGGCAGCGTCTTTGTGGGCCGGGGCACCAGTACCGACATCATCGAGGCCAGTGCCAGGGCATACCTGCAGGCCCTCAACAAGCTGATCTACGACCGGCAAAAATTTGCGCCGAGCATGGCCGGATAAGACGAAGTTGGAGGGAAATCACCATGCAGCCCCGCACGATGTTCGAAAAGATCTGGGACGCCCACGTGGTGCACCAGGAGCCGGGGAAACCGGCTCTCTTGTACATCGACCTGCACTTGGTCCACGAGGTCACGTCACCGCAAGCCTTTGAGGGGCTCCGGCTGGCCGGGCGCAAGGTGCGCCGGCCGGACCTGACCTTTGCCACCATGGACCACAACGTTCCCACCTGGGACCGGAGCTTGCCGGTGACCGACGAGATCGCGGCCAAGCAGATGGAGACGCTGGCGAAAAACTGCCAGGAGTTTGGCATTACCCTGTATGACCTGTTTAGCCCCCACCAGGGCATCGTCCACGTCATTGGCCCGCAGTTGGGGCTCACCCAGCCGGGGAAGACCATCGTGTGCGGCGACAGCCACACCTCGACCCACGGGGCCTTTGGCGCCCTCGCCTTTGGCATCGGGACCAGCGAGGTCGAGCACGTCCTGGCCACCCAGTGCCTGCTGCAGCACAAACCGAAGACGATGGAAATCCACGTCAAGGGCGACCTGCCCTACGGCGTCACGGCGAAAGATGTCATCCTGGGCATCATCGGGCAGATCGGCACAGCTGGTGCCACGGGGTATGTAGTCGAGTACACCGGCAAGTGCATCCGCGGTTTCAGTATGGAAGAGCGGATGACCATCTGCAACATGTCCATTGAGGCCGGCGCCCGTGCCGGCATGATCGCCCCTGACGCCACGACGTTCAAGTACTTGGAAGGCCGCCCCTACGCTCCCAAGGGCAAGGAGTTTGAGGAGGCGGTGGCCGAGTGGGAAAAGCTGCCCACCGATCCCGGCGCCCGTTTCGACGCCCGTGTTGAGATCGACGGGACGCGGCTTGAGCCCATGGTGACATGGGGCACGAGCCCCGGGCAAGTGGTGCCGGTGACGGGCGTCGTGCCGGATCCGAGCTCGTTTGCGGATCCCAACGAGCGCAAGGCCGCGGCGCGGGCTCTTGAATACATGGGACTCGAGCCGGGCACTCCCATCCAGGAGATCCGCATTGACCGGGTGTTCATCGGCTCATGCACCAATGCGCGCCTCGACGATCTCCGGGCGGCGGCTGCCATCGTGAAAGGCCGCCGGGTGGCGCCCCATGTGCGGGCGATGGTGGTGCCCGGCTCTCAGTGGGTCAAAAAGCAGGCCGAGAAGGAAGGGCTGGATAAAATCTTCATCGAAGCCGGATTCGAGTGGCGCGACGCGGGATGCTCCATGTGCCTGGGGATGAACCCCGACATCCTGAAGCCCGGCCAGCGCTGCGCGTCGACCTCGAACCGCAACTTCGAGGGCCGTCAGGGACGCGGCGGCAGAACGCATCTGGTCTCGCCGGAAATGGCCGCGGCCGCGGCGATCATGGGCCGTTTCTACGACGTGCGCAAGTGGGAATTCAAAACCGAAGTGACGGCGTAAGCCGGTTCGGACGAGCCGGGCGTCTTAGGGAGGTCAACATC
>LZRQ01000052.1 GCA_002159155.1 Firmicutes bacterium ZCTH02-B6 | reverse complement strand
GTCCAGGAGGCGGTGGCAGCCGGCGCGGACCTGGTGACCTTCAGCGGCGACAAGTTGCTGGGCGGGCCGCAGGCCGGCATCATCGTCGGCCGCAAGGATTTGGTCGAGCGTTGCCGCCGCCACCCGCTGGCCCGGGCCGTACGGGTGGACAAGCTCACCCTGGCCGCCTTGCAGGCTACGCT
Source organism: Firmicutes bacterium ZCTH02-B6 (assembly GCA_002159155.1). Classification (GTDB taxonomy): domain Bacteria; phylum Bacillota; class Limnochordia; order Limnochordales; family ZCTH02-B6; genus ZCTH02-B6. The sequence goes on along the minus strand of LZRQ01000052.1, from coordinate 18,305 downwards.
CCAGCATTACTTGGACGGTACCGTGGAGCAAATCCCCGTCTATCGCATGCTGGCTGCCGCCGGGGAAGAGCTGCAGCGGCGAGCGGAGCGGGTGCGTACCCGTGTGCTCGCAACTATCCGCGAGGATCAGGTGCGTGGTCTTTTTGACCTCCAGGTGCGGTCCACCGTTTCCACCGTGGGCGGGGGATCACTCCCCGGCGAAGGACAGCCCAGCGCCGCGGTGGCTGTGACGGTGCGGGCCGGGCAGCCGCCGGCTGCCCAGCGGGGGGACGGACCAGTGGAGCGAGGGTGCCCGCGGGTTTCCATCGAAGCCGTGGCGGCGGCCTTGCGTCGCCAGGAACCCCCGATCATCGGCCGGATCGAGGACGACGTTCTCCTTCTCGACCTGCGGGCCGTCGAACCCGCGCAGGATGATCTGCTGGCCGACGGCCTTGCCCGGGCTATGGGGGCGGTGGCGTGTACGTCATAGGCACGGCAGGCCACATCGACCACGGCAAGAGCACTCTCATCCGCATGTTGACCGGCATCGACCCCGACCGCCTCAAGGAAGAGCAGGCCCGGGGCATGACCATTGATCTCGGCTTTGCCTGGCTCACCCTCCCATCCGGCCGGGAAACCGGCATCATCGACGTGCCGGGGCACCACCGGTTTATCCGCAACATGCTGGCCGGCGCGGGCGGCATGCGCCTCGTGCTGCTCGTGGTCGCGGCCAACGAGAGCTGGATGCCGCAGTCCCAGGAGCACATGGGGATTCTCGACCTGTTGGGCGTTGACCGGGGCATCGTCGTCCTCACCAAATGCGATCTGGTAGACCAAGAGTGGCTGACCCTGGTGACGGAGGACGTGCGGGAGCGTTTGCGGGGCACGGTGCTGGAAGGGGCACCCATCATCCCGGTCTCGTCCGTGACGGGGCAAGGCTTGGAGCGGCTTGTCCAGGAGATCGACGCCGCGCTGGCCGAGCTGCCGCCACCCGTCGACCTTGGAAGGCCGCGGCTTTGGGTCGACCGGGTGTTTTCTATCCGCGGCGCGGGCACCGTCGTCACCGGGACGCTGGAGGGCGGACGCCTGAGGCTGGACCAGGACGTGGAGATCTTGCCGCTGGGCCGCCGGGCGCGAGTGCGTGGATTGCAGACCCACAAGCGTTCGGTCTCCGAGGCGAGCCCTGGTTCCCGGGTCGCGGTCAACCTGGCCGGCGTCGATGCAGAAGGTCTCGAACGAGGCGTTGCCGTGTGCGGGAGCGGCCAGTGGCGGGCTTCCGCTGTGATCAACGCCGGCGTGCGCCTTTTGCCGCGCCTGGACTGGCTCCCGGATGACTTGGCCGAGCTGATGTTCTACGTGGGGTCGGCGGAGATCCCCTGCCGCGTGCGGTGGCTAGAACCGGAAGCCTTACGGCCGGGGGAAACGGTGATGGCGCAGCTGTGGCTCAGCCAACCGGCCCCTGTCCAATTTGGCGACCGCTTTGTATTACGGGATCCCGCTCGCCAGGAAACGGTTGGGGGCGGTCGTGTGCTGGATGCGGCCGCAGAGCGTGTGCGGGTGCCCTCCCTGCGCCTGCCGCCCCGCAAAGGGGAAACCTACCTGCCCGGCTTGCCCCGGGAGCGGCGGCTGCGGCGCGATCTGCTCAAGGCCCGCTGGGAGGTGGCCTGTGGGCCCCCGGATGAGTACGGCCGGCTCGTGGGTATTCTCGTGGCCGACAAGCAGGTGGTGGCCAAGGCGGACCTGCGCTGGGAAGTTCCCTTGCCGGCCGATGATGTACAGGCCGCGATAGACCGTCTTGTCGAGGGTGGCCAGGCGGTGGCCCTGCCGTCCTACGTCATCGACGCGGGCGCGTGGGCCGCCTTTGCCGCCGCCGTGCGGGACCACCTGCGCGCGTACCACCATCGGTATCCGCTGCGGCCCGGCCTCGGCCGGGAGACGGTGCGCAGCAGCCTCAGCGTTGCGGCACGCCTCTTTGACGAGGCCTTGCCCCGGCTCATTGAAGAGGGCATCGTGGCGGCGGAAGAGGCGACCTTGCGCCTGCCCGGGCACCGGGTGAGCCTGGGCGGTCCGCAGCGGGAGGCGGCCGACCGCGTACTGCAGGCGCTGCGGGCCAATCCGTACGCCCCGCCGACGTGGGATGAGCTCCTGGCCCTGAAGGGTGTAGACCTGGAGCTGCTTAATGCCCTCGTTTCCTTGGGGGAGCTGGTCAAGGTAAGCCGGGACCTGGTGTTTCCTGTGGACGTTATCCAGGACATCCAAACCAAGGTGCGGGACCACATCCTGGCTCATGGGGCCGTGGACGTAGCCACGCTGCGGGACTTGCTCGGCACGAGCCGCAAGTACGCGGTACCGCTGCTTGAGTACTTGGACCAGATCGAGTTTACGCGCCGCGTGGGCGACGCACGGGTGCTGGCCGTTCCCGCCTCCTCGCCAGAAACCCCGGAGGCGTCCTAGACCAGACAGATCCTCAAGCAGCGGATCGCTACGACTGCTTTGGTTGAAACCGCCGCCGGGCGGCGGCCAGCGGCGCGATTCCCCGTGCTTTGAGGCGCGGCGAAAGGCCAGGCTCCTCGGCGATGGCCCGCATCGCCTGCGCGAACATCTCGGCCCGCTCCGCGTCGGTCATCGGCCGCGGCAGTCCCTTCAAAAGCGGCAGGCGTTTGCCCGTTTCCCATCCCGCCGGCCCGGGGGCCGGCGCCGAGCGCAGCATGTGGTCTCCCTCCGGCGCGTGTTGTTGGACTGCGGTGCGGACTCGGTGCGGCCATCACAACGGTGTTGCGGGATTGCGGCGTTGAGTGAGGAGAGCGTTTCGAAAGTGCAACTCTTTGGGATCAGTCTAAGCAGTTGAGGGAGGGATTATTCCGGGTCGCCGTCGCGGGCAAGACAGTGGGTCGTCAACCGGTAACCGGGATGAACAAATCGTTTTGATTCGATGTTCGGTTTTGCCGCGGTTAGAGGAATGTGTCACTTCGTGCGGAACTTTTCGGGACGCGAAGTTCGCGGGGTGGGGTGGACAACCGGTGCTTTGGCGTCGCGAGGCCGCATTGGGCTGCCTATTGGGAGCCGTATTGGGCACCGCCTTCCATGCGGGGCAGCGGCTGATCGAGCTGGGTACCCAGCGTGATTTGACGCCGTTCATGCCCTTCGTCTATATAGCGTTGCTGGCCGTCGTCGGCGGAGTCGGCGGAAGCTTCTGGGCAAACCTTCGGGAGCAGGCGATCACCGATTCGTTAACGGGACTTTACAACCGCCGTTACTTTCAACAGGAGTTTCAGCGGGAGATCGCCCGCTCACGGCGGACGGGCAGCCCCTTTTCCGTGCTAATCCTGGATCTCGACGATTTCAAGAGCATCAACGACCGGTTCGGACACCAAGAAGGGGACCGGGTGCTGCGGCGGGTGGCGGACACGCTGCGGCGCGGCTGCAGAGCTGTGGACGTGGTGGCGCGTTGGGGCGGGGAGGAGTTTGCCGTTCTCCTGCCCGACATCGGGGCCGAGGGGGCTCAACAGGCCGGTGCCCGCTTAGCGGAAGCGGTCTTGGCAGCGACCGGCGTCACCATGTCCGTGGGCTGGGCCACCGCTCCCGACGACCCCGATGCGGAGCTGCTGGACAAGGCCGATCGACGCATGTACGAGCATAAACGGGCCAAAGGGATGCGGAAGGCGAGGATGGGCTGAAGGCCGCTGCCAGCCGGCGGCGTGAGCCGACCCGGGCGTACACCCGCCCGACAGAAAGATGGCGGGAGTAGATGGGAATCGAACCCACCGAGGACGACGCAGGCCGCCCCCCGACGGTTTTGAAGACCGCGGCCGGCACCAGCCGGTCAACTACTCCCACGATCACGCAGAGGGCGAAACCCATTATAGCACATAGGCAGGTTCCTGGCCGCCGGTCCCGTAGTGATCCAAGCGGTTGCCCGGCGAGCCCCGCGGCCGCCGCCGGGCGCCGGCCATGGAGTAGTGCGCCCGCCTGCGGGCGCATGGAGGGGGATAACGGTGGCTACCGCTCTGCCGCTGCGCAAAGAAGTGCCCGTTGAACACACCTGGGATGTGCACAGCATCTTCCCGTCCGACCAGGATTGGGAGGCTGCGGTGCAGTCGCTCACCGCACGACTGCCGGAGCTCGCGGCGTTTCGCGGCCGGTTGGGTGAAGGCCCTGCGGTGATCGCTGACTGCATAGAGCTCGTCGAGGAGCTCGCTGAGACGGTCGGCAAGATCTACATGTACGGCGTGTTGCGCTTTACGGTGGACACGTCGGACCAGGCCGCCGCTGCGCTCCACGACCGGGCCCGGGGCGTGTTCGCCCAGTTCATGGCCACCATGTCTTTCCTGGAGCCGGAGCTGCTGGCCGTCGGTCCCGAGCGCCTCCTCCAGTGGGCCGAGGAAGAGCCGCGCCTGGCCATCTGCAAGCACTACTTTGACATGCTGGCCCGGCAAAAGGAGCACGTCCGCTCCGCCGAGGTGGAGGAGCTGCTAAGCCTTGTGCAGGATCCGTTCAGGACCGCGGCCGGCATCCACGGTGTCATCTCGGACGCGGATATCCGGTTTCGCCCGGCCAAGGACAGCCAGGGCAACGAGCACGAGGTCGCCCAGGGCACCATCAACGCTCTCCTGCACAGTCCTGACCGGGAGCTCCGGCGCACGGCTTGGGAGAGCTACGCAGACGGGTACCTGGCCCTCAAGAACGGCCTCGCCAACTGCATGGCGGCGGGTGTAAAGCAAAACGTCTTTATGGCCCGGGCCCGTCGCTACAAGTCGGCCCTGGAAGCCGCCCTTCATGCGAACCATATCCCGGTGGAATGTTCCACAACCTGATCGAAACGTACCGCAAGCACATGCCTGTCTGGCACCGGTACTGGCGTGTCCGGCAAAAGGCCCTGGGTCTTGACAAGCTCCAGCCCTACGATACCCGCTCGCGCCTTTCCCGCAACGCGCCGGAGGTGCCCTACGAGCAGGCGGTGGAATGGATCGCGGCCGGCATGCGGCCGCTAGGCGAGGAGTACGTCTCCATTCTCCGGCGCGGGTGCCTGGAGGAGCGCTGAGTGGACCGCTACCCCAACAAGGGCAAGCAGGCGGGCGCCTTCTCGGCCGGCGTCAAGGGTACCCGTCCGTTCATCCTGATGAACTACACCAACGACCTGAGCAGCATGAGCATCTTGGCCCACGAACTCGGCCACTCCATGCACTCCTTCTTTACCCATCGCCACCAGCCCCAGATCTACGCGCATAACTCCATCTTCGTGGCCGAGGTGGCGTCCAACTTCAACCAGGCCCTGGTCCGGCACTACTTGTTCGAAACCCAGCCGGACCCCGAGTTCCAGATCGCCCTCATCGAAGAGGCGATGGACAACTTCCACCGCTACTTCTTCCTCATGCCGACGCTGGCCCGCTTTGAGCTGGCCATCCACGGGATGGTGGAGAAGGGGCAGGCGTTGACCGCCGACGCCATGAACAAGTTGCTGGCCGATCTTTTCCGGGAGGGCTACGGCGACGAGGTCGAGGTGGACACCGACCGGGGCGGCATTACGTGGGCGCAGTTCCCGACGCATCTGTACTCCAACTTCTACGTCTACCAGTACGCCACCGGGATTTCCGGCGCCCACGCGCTGGCCAAGCAGGTGCTGTCGGGCGAGCCCGGCGCGGCCGAGGCATACTTGAGTTTTCTCAAGGCCGGCAGCTCCATGTACCCGCTGGACGCGCTGCGTATGGCAGGCGTAGACCTCTCCACCCCGCAGCCCGTCGAGGAAACCTTTGGCGTCCTGGCCCAGCTGGTGGACCGGCTGGAGCGGCTGATCGCGGCGCGCGCCTCTTAGCGGCTGAGGCGGGAGCAAGCCTGTCTGTGGGCTTACCGTCGGCCGAGCGGGTGTCCGGCCCCAAGCCGGACACCCGCTGCCTGTCTATTCGCCCCGCGTCCGCGGGTCGGCGATGTCCCGCAGCCCGTCGCCGAGCATGTTGAAGGCCAAGATGGTGAGAAAGATGGCAGCTGCCGGGGCGATGGCCAGCCACGGCGCCCGTCCGAGGAAGTCGATGCCTTCGCGGACCATATTGCCCCAGCTGGGCGTAGGCGGTGCGACGCCCAGGCCGAGGAAGCTCAGGTTGGCTTCCGTGCGGATGGCCGACGCCACCCAAAGGCTCGATACCGTGATGATGTCGGGCATGACGTTGGGCAGCACGTGCCTAAACATGATCCGGAGATCCGAGGTGCCCAAGGCCCTGGCCGCCTGCACAAACTCCGCGTCTCGCAGTGCGATGGTGGGCCCGCGCGCGACGCGGGCAAACTGGGGCGCGTTGACGAGGGCGATGGCCAAAATCATCTTCCAGACGCCAGAGCCCAATAGGGCGACGATGATCAACCCCAGCACCAGCGTGGGGAAGGAGAGGGCCACGTCCACCGCCCGCATCAGAACCTGATCGGTGCGGCCGCCCTTGTAGCCCGCGATGATGCCGGCCGGAACCCCGATGGCCATTCCCAGCAGCACCGAGGCGACCCCGACTTGCAGCGAGACGCGCGCCCCCCAGACCACCCGCGACAACGTGTCGCGCCCGAAGCGATCGGTGCCCAGCAGATAGTTCTCGGTGCCTGGGGGCTTGAGACGGTTGGCCGCGCTTTGCCGCACCGGGTCATGGGGCGCGAGCCAGGGTGCAGCGACGGCGACCACGACCAAGAGGATCACCAGGACGGCGCCCGCCACCGCAGCCCGGTTGCGCAGGAAAACCCGCAGCTTGCGCTGGGCCGGCGACAATCCAACCTTCGCCTCAGTCATAGCGGATCCTCGGATCGACCAATCCGTACATCAGGTCGGTAATCAGGTTGATCACGACGACGAGCAAAGCAAACACCACCAACAACGACTGCAGCGCGGTATAATCCCGCCGTGACATGGCGCCCACAATGAGGCCGCTCAACCCCGGCCGGTTAAACACGATCTCCGTCATCACGGAGCTGCCCAAGAGCACGCCGGCGTACAGGCCCACCATGGTGATGACCGGAATGAGTGCGTTTTTCAGGGCGTGCTTGACGACGACCCGGGGTTCGGCCACGCCCTTGGCCCGCGCCGTGCGGATGTAGTCATGGTGAAACACGTTAAGGAACGAACTGCGGGTAACGCGCGCCACATAGGCGGTCATGATCAGGCCCAGCGTGAGAGCGGGCAAGAACAGCTGCCGCAGGTGCTCGACCAGGTTCGCGCCGCTGCCGCTGCTGATGACGGGAAACCAGCCCAGCTGCACGGAAAACACCATCATCAAGACGACGGCCAGCACAAAGGCGGGTACCGACAGTCCCGCCAAGGATACCGCGCGGATCAGGTAGTCGAGCCATGAGTTTTGCTTCAAGCCCGACAGCAGTCCCAGCGGCACGCCCAGCACGACCCCGATGAGCACGCCCGCGCCGGTCAACTCCAGGGTGTAGGGCAAGGCACGCATGAGCTGGTCCTTGACCGGCAGCCCCGTGACCATGGACGTGCCCAGGTTGCCGCGGGCGATGTCTGCCAGAAACCGGAAGTACTGCACGGGCAGCGGGTCGTTGAGACCCATCTGCTGGCGAAACCGCTCCAATGCCTCCGCCGACGCGGAATCGCCCAGGATGGCCATGGCGGGGTCGCCGGGCACGATCCGCACCAGGAAAAAGACGAAGGTGAGCATCAGCCACAGGGTCGGTATTGTCGCGAGCAGGCGACGCAGTACGTAGCGGTGCATCCGCAATCCCCTCACGGCCGCGGCTGGCCGCGGGACCGGGGCGGGCGGGGAGGCGCCGCGGCCCCCCGCCCGCCATGGCCCTGCCGCCGCAGCCTTACTTCAACAGGCGCGTCCTTTCGTTGAACTGCGGCGTCAGACTGATGGTGGACTCAAACTCGTAGCCGAGGTCCACGTAGTCCTTGCGCACAAAGACAAGCTTGAGCACATAAACCGGCAGCGCGGGCGCGTCGCGGGTAATGAGCCTCTGGGCCAGCTGCCACATCTCAATCTGTCGCTGCTGGTTGAGCTCGATCCGCGCCATGTCAATCAGGTGGTCGACGCCCGGGATGACGGACCCGTAGTGCGAGAAGTTGGTCACGGCCGTGGGTTTCCCGACGGTGGACGCGGAGTGGTAGAACTGGGTCAGGTACTGGTCCGGGGTCGGGAACCGGGCCGCTCCGTAGAGCACCATGTTGCTCATGTTTTGGCGGATCCGGTCGTGGAACGTCTGGTGGTCCACCACCTGCAGGTCCATGGTCACGCCCTCGCGGGCCAACTGCTCCTGGATGATCTGCATGGGCACCAGGAGCGACTCCACTTCGGTGATGATGACCGGGCCAATGTGCAGACCGTTGGGATAGCCGGCCTCCGCCAGGAGCTGCTTGGCCTTCTGGGGGTTGTAGTCGTAGCGCTCCACGTCATCGGTATGGGCCATGTAGCCAGGCGGCACGGGGGAATACGCCGGCACCGTCACGCTGGGACCAATGATCTCCACGATCTCGTCCCGGTTGATCAGATAGGAGACGGCCTGCCGCACCCGGAGGTCGTCGAACGGCGGCCTGCTCATGTTGAAGTGGAGGGTGCGCATCTCGCCGGGGCCGACCACGTCGACGATGGTGCCCGGCACCTTGGAGATGTCTTCGACCCACCACTCCTCGCGCTGGCCTTCCATGATGTCCAGCTCGCCGGCGCGGAACGCCAGCTCACGGCTGCGCAGCTCCGGCATGAAGCGGTAGACGATCTCCTCGATTTCGGGCGTGCCGCGGAAGTACTGCTCGTTGCGGACCAGGCGCACGTACTGGCGAGGCACGTACTCGGCAAACTGGAACGGCCCGGTGCCGATGGGGTTCATGCGGAAGTTGTCGCCGAACTCCTCGGCAGCCTTCTTGCTGATGATCATGCCGCCCTGGTAGTCGGTGAGCACGCCCAGCACCTGAACGGCCGGCACCGGCCGGGCAAGGGTAATCCGGACCGTATAGCGGTCGACGGCCTCGATCTTGGAGAAGAGTACGTAGTCACTGGAAAACGCGGAACGCTGCGGGTCTTTGGCCCGCTCCAGCGAATAGACGACGTCTTCCGCCGTCAGCTCGCCGTAGCCCTTGTGGAATTGGACGCCCTGGCGCAGGTAGAACGTCCAGACGAGGCCGTCGTTCGACACTTCCCACCGCTCGGCCAAGTCAGGTTCGATGTACTCGGGGTTGGCGCTGCCCGGACGGAACCGTACCAGGCCGTTGAACATCGGGTCGATGACGGTCTTGTCGTTGGTACCGGGGGCATTGTGAGGATCCATGCCGCCGATATCGGCCTGGGCCATCCCGTAGCGCAGCACCTTGGTTTGCGCGAATGCGGCCACGCTGCCGAACGCGACGAGAACAACAACCAGTGCTACGGTCAACAGGTTGCGAAGGTTCACTGTCGCTCCTCCTTGATTGGTAGTGCCAACGAGCCTCACCTGCTTGAGCGGTGCGACACGCCTCCGTGCATGTCTCACCTCCCCCTTTAGGTGTCGACGCGGCGGATCCCAACGGCGCAGGCGCTACGCCGGGGTCCAGAACGTGTCGGTTTCCTCAAACAGCGCCTCAGAAACTGCCGCCTTCTGCTCCGTCGTTTCCCACGCCCGCAGCGCGACCGTGGAGGCCAGCGCGTTGGCGACGGAAAGCGCCGCGACATAAGACAGCTGGGGTGTCTCGTGGTGCGTTTCCACCGTCAGCACGATCCGGGCCGCTCGTGCCACGGGCGACAGGGGGCTATCGGTGATGACGACGGTGGGCACGCCTTTGCGGGCGGCGTGCGCCACGAGGAGCACCGTTTCCCGGACGTAGCGGGCGAAGCCAAAGGCGATGAGCAGCTCGTCGGGTCCCAGGCGCTGGATCTCGTCGGCCAGCTCGCCCGCGTAGACCGACGCCAGCCGCGTGTTGGCGAGGATGTTGTTGAGGGTGATGGCCAGGATGACGGCAAGGCCCCGGGCCCGCCGGTGGCCGGCCACCGTGATGCTCTTGGCCCGCAGGACGGCTTCCACGGCCTGCTCAAACGCGTCCACGCTGAGCTTGGCGACGGTCCGCTCCAGAAGCTGCATGTCGGCCCGCAAAAAGTCGTACGGGTGCGGCACCGCGCCGGTGCGGTCGCGGTAACCCTGCTCCAGGAGGTCCTTGAAGCCCTGGTTCCTGCTGCGCAGGAGCTCCTTCTGCAAATGTTCCCGCAGTTCCGCGAAACCCGCGAAACCGAGGGCGTACGCAAACCGCGTCACGGACGCTTCGCTCAGGCCGACGGCGTCCGCGATTTTGCGCGCAGAGGAGAGCGCAAAGTCTTCCGGGAACTTGGTCAGGTGCTCGGCGATGAGCTTTTCGCTGTTGGTCATGTGGGGATACGCCGCCTGCACGCGTTCCAGGAGACTCTCAGGCAGTCCCACGCTGGTTCCCCCTTGGAGCCGGGCGCAACCGGAAAAGCCTTCCCTCTGCTGCGCCGCAAGGATCAGCCGGCAAGCCCCGTCAGGGGGCCGCTCGGCCAGAGCTTAATGCGCTGCCCGAGGCCGCGGGCCTGCGCGTTGCGCCAGACGTCTGTGGCTAACGCTACGTCCTCCGTACCCATGCCGACAGCGTTAAAAAAGATCCGCTCATGGGCCGACTCGCGGCCGGGTTTCGTGCCGTTGATGATCTCACCCAGCTCGGCATGGAGCTGAGCTCGACTGAAGCGGCCGGCAGCAGCGGCCTGGTAGGGCGTGGCGATGCCCCGGTGCATGACCTCGGTCCAATCGTCCAGCACGACTTTGTCGGAGTGGAGCAGGACGTCGATTTCCGCCTCGTACCCGCCCACTTGGGCGTAGAACATACCGGGGCGCATCCACTCTTCTTTCACGATGGGCTTGGTGGTCGTGGTCGCCGTGATGAGGATGTCGGCGCCGTCGACCGCCTCCTGCGCGGACGCTGCCGGCCTGACAGGAATGCCGAGCACACCCTCCATCTCGGCGGCGAATGCCTGGCAGCGCTCGGCGTTGAGGTCGAAGACCCGCACTTCCCGGATGCTGGGCCGCACGTGGCAGACCGCCCGGATCTGCGTCCGCGCCTGGACGCCCGCGCCGATCATGCCCAAGCGGGTCGCATCTTCGCGGGCAAGGTATTTGGCCGCAACCCCCGTAACGGCGCCCGTACGCATCGCGCTGATGACCGATGCCTCAAGGATGGCTACCGGGAATTTGGTCTCCGGGTCGTTGAGGATGATGATGCCCGAGGCGCGGGGAAGACCCTTTTCCACATTGGGCGGATGGCTGCCGATCCACTTGATGCCGGCCATGTTGTACCGCCCGCCCACGTAGCCGGGCATCGCGTTGATCCGCCCCTGGTGCAGCTCCGTCTCAGGGCCGCCCCAACGGAGGACTGTTTTGGAGGGCAGCACCGTCTCGCCGCGCGCGTGGCAGCCAAGCACGTGCTCCACGGCGGAGATGGCCAAGCCCATGTCGTCGCCGCCGGCTGCCAGCACCGCCTGCTTGTCCAGCACCAGAACTTCCAGCTCGGTCACGTTCGACAACTTCCTTCCGTGAAGAAGTTCAAGAAGTTCGGCGTCGTCGGTATGCCTTGACAAGCGGGTTTCCGTTACCTAACTGGCGGAACCGGGCACATGCCCGTCCCGCAGAACGGCGATGAGTTCGGCCGGGTCCGGGTAGGTGAGGCCGAGTCGCCGCACGTCCCGCCCAGTCTGCCAAAAGTCGGTGCCGGTCATGGCGCAGGCCAGCTCCACCATGGCTCGCATGGTCGGTGCAGGGACCCCTACGAGGTCTGCCAGCGACACCATGGGCACCAGGCCGGTGTTGGTGTCTTCGTAGACGTACCGATGGGTGAGGGACTCGGGCGCCCGCCCGACATCGTAGGCCGTGTTGGCCCGCAGCACAGTGTAGAGGCTGTCTCCCGGGACGCCGTACGCCTTGGACGTCATTTCGGCCGCGGTCGGGAGGTCCAACCCGAAACGGGCCCCAATGGCGCGGCGCTCCGCGTCCATCCGTTCGATGACCTGGCACACCGACGGCGTCATGCCTTCGGTGTAGAAGGGGAACCCGCCGCCTTGGAGCTCAATGCGGGACGCGTTGAGCAGGGTGCCCGCGGGGTGGAACATGGCGCCCAAGTTCAACAGGCTCGTGTACAGGACATGCTCCTGGGGAAGGAGGCCCGGGAAGAGAGGCCTTAAGGTTTCCACGACACCGTGCACGTCGGCGGCCGGGATGGTCGCCACAGGAATCCAGTCCTTTTGCTGGGCGACGACCACCTGGTTGCCTGGGCGCAACCGAGCCGCGTACGGCAGGGAGTACGTTTCAGCCACCGTGATCCGGTGCGCGCAGCCGCTGGCCCGTAGGACGGACAGAAACTCGTAGGCGCCGAAGGTGCGCCCCGGTGTGAGCAGGATGGTCTGGCCGGGTGCCAGGTAGCGGGCCATCGCGGCCGCCAGCGGCTGATGGGCGATGGCGGGGACCACCACGATGACCGTGTTGGCCCCTTTCACGGCGGTCTCGAGGGACGTGGTCACCTCCACGCCCCGGGCTACCCCCTCGATGGCACCGACGAGTTGGATCGCACCCGTCTCCGCGATGGGTTTCAGCAGCTGCTCGTACTCGTCGCCAACGTCGCGGTTGTAGAGGACGACGTCGTGTCCGGCCAAGCGCAGGTGGCCGGCCAGCGCGCGGCCGCCGTTGCCGGCGCCGATGACTGCGAATCGTGCCACTGTCTGACGCCCCACACTTTCCTCGTATTTTGCTATGTGAATTGATCGAGAATCATTGGCCCATGAGTGCAATCTTTTGGGACCGTGGTGTTCTTCGCGAATTCGAGTCGGGTGGTGAAACTCCTCCTTCACTTAGAAGGACTAGTGAATACTATCCTACACAGCGCGAGGAACGCTGTTTTTCAGTAGGATGATGAGGACCGCATCGGCGGCGCCTGATGCGCCGGCAGCAGACCGTGGAGCCTGCGTGGCAAGGAAGCCCTCAGCCACGTCCGGGGTCGCTTTGGAGAGGGGAAACGGACCGTCTAATTACTGGAAAGTACCTTTGCCCAAATCTAGCGCTTCCAGAAGGTAGGAGTACCGCGGCAAATGGTGGAACAATCGCGAAACGGGAGAACCCGTCGCCCGGTTTCGAGGGGTGCCGGGTCCGACTAAGACGCGACCAGGGGGGAGACAAGCCGTCATGGGAGTCATCGTGTCTCGACGCCGCTGGCGCCGCGGGCTGGTGCTGGGCATGCTGGTGCTCGCGCTTGCAGCCGTTGCGGGTCTGCCGGTTTCCGCGGCCACGCCACGGGACGTACTGGTGATCGGCATTTCCGGCGACGTGGACAACCTGGATCCGCACGTGACCATGACCAACCGGTCATGGGCGGTGACGTATCCGGCGTACCAGCGCCTCGTGCGCTATAAGGTCGAAAACGGCGTCGGCAGCACCGAGGTGGAGCCGGACCTGGCGACGGGCTGGACGGTTTCCGACGATGGGCTGGTGTGGGAGTTCACTTTGCGCCGGACGGCCCGTTTCGCGGACGGGACGCCGGTGGACGCCCACGCCGTCGTGTACAGTTTCAACCGGATGATGGCCATCGGGGAAGGGCCGGCCGACTCCTTCCCGACGCTGTCGAAAGTGGAGGCGGTGGACGACTACACAGTCCGCTTTACGCTGAGCGACCCGTTTGCGCCGTTCCTGTTGACCTTGGCCAACAACGGCGCCGCCATCGTCAACCCTCGCCTCGAGGAGCATGCCCAGGGAGGTGACCTGGGCCGGGGATACTTGGCCGAGCACACCATGGGCAGTGGCCCGTACCAGCTGGAGCGCTGGGACAAGGACCAGCAAATTCGCCTTGTGCCCAACCCTTATTACGACGGGCCGGCGCCGGCGTTTCGCATGGTCGTGTTCCAGGTGATCAAGGACCCGTCCGCTCGCCGGTTGCAGCTGGAGCGGGGCGACATCGACATCGCGGAGGCGCTCCCGCTGGATCAGCTGGAGCGCCTGCGAAGCATGCCCGGCATTCGGGTGGAGGATCATCCGAGCCTGCGGGTGACGTACCTTTACCTCAACAACCGGCGGGCGCCTTTGAACGACCCGCGGGTGCGGCAGGCCATCTCTTACGCGGTCGACTATGATGCCATCATTCAGGGCGTGATGCTGGGCAACGCGGTGCAGATGCGGGGGCCCGTGCCCCAGGGCATGTGGTCGCATGATCCCGAGATGTTCCAGTACCGCCGGGACCTGGACAAGGCGCGGGCGCTGCTCGCGGAGGCCGGCGCGAACAACTTGCGGCTGGGCTACCTGTACTCCCCCGTGTACCCCGAGTGGGAGCAGATCGGCCTCGCCCTCCAGGCGCAGCTGGCCGAAGTCGGGATCCAGCTGGAGCTGCAGCCGTATGCTTACGCGACGATGCGAGCGATGCTGGGTGACGGCGACTTTGACATCGCCGTTGGCAACTGGACGCCCGACTTCGCCGACCCGTACATGTTCATGAACTACTGGTTTGACTCGGACAACGGCGGCCTTCCGGGCAACCGGTCCTTTTACAGCAATCCCGAGGTGGACCGGCTCATCCGGCAGGCGGCGGTGGTGACCGACATCGCCGAGCGGACGCGCCTGTACCAGGAGGCCCAGCGCATCGTGGTGGACGAGGCCGCATACGTCTACCTGTACCAGCAGCGGTACCAGGTGGCCATGCGGGACAACGTGGTGGGTTACGTCTTCAATCCGATGCTGCTCGACATCTACAACGTCGACACGATGTCCAAGCGCTGACGGTGCAGGTTGGGCACGGTCAGGCGTTCGTACAAGGTGAGTCGTGAGGTGAAGCCATGGGTTTGGGCCAGGTGATCGCCCGGCGCCTGGCCCTCATGGTGCTGGTGCTGCTGGGCGTGACGCTGTTGACGTTCATCATTTCCCACGCCATCCCGGGCGACCCGGCCAGGCTTTTGGCGGGCCAGCGGGCCAGCGACGAGGTGGTGGCCCAGATTCGCCGCAATTATGGGCTGGATCAGCCGTTGCCCGTGCAGTACGTTCGCTACATGTCGGGCTTGCTCAAGGGCGATCTGGGCCGCTCTATCCGCACGGGCCGGCCGGTGGCCGAAGACTTGGCCCGGTTTTTCCCGGCCACGCTGGAGCTGGTGGGCGCGGCCATGTTGCTGGCCGTGCTCATTGGCGTGCCGCTGGGCGTGGCGTCGGCCGCCCGCAACAACTCCTGGGTCGATCACGTGAGCCGCAGCGTGTCGGTGGCGGGGGTTTCCATGCCGCTGTTCTGGCTGGGGATCGTCGCCCTCGCGTTCTTTTACGGCAAGCTCGGCTGGCTGCCGGGCTCAGGCAGGCTGTCACCCTTTGGCCTCGCCCCGCCCACCGTGACGGGCTTGTACCTGATCGATGCTGCCCTCGCCCGGGACTGGGTCACGTGGCGGGATGCCCTGGTGCACCTGCTCTTGCCGGCCAGCTGCCTGGCGTTTGTCCACGTAGGGGTGGTGGCCCGGCAGGTACGGGGGAGTCTGCTGGAGGTGCTGCACCAAGACTACATCCGCACCGCCCAGGCATACGGCGTGCCGCCCCGGCGGGTGCTCTACCGTTACGCCTTGCGCAACGCGCTGGTGCCGACGCTCACCGTCGTAGGCCTCGCCCTGGGAGACCTCTTGGCCGGCGCGGTCGTAACGGAGACAGTGTTTGCGTGGCCGGGAATGGGCAGTTATGTGGTGGATTCCATCACGTCCCTGGACTTCCCGGCCATCATGGGGTTTACCGTCGTTGTCGCCGTCGGCTACAGCGTCATCAACCTCTTGGTGGACGTGATCACCCTCCGGCTCGATCCCCGCATCCGGGCCATGGGGTAGGAGGCAAACAGGCTTGTCCGTCGATGTGCTGACACAACGGGATCCCGATTACCCGGTCCCGGACGCGGCCGGGCGCACCCGTCCGGTCCGCCGGCGGCGACCCATCATGGCGTGGGTCGGGTTTGTGCTGGTGATCGTCCCGGTGATCGCGTCGCTGTTGGCGCCGTGGCTCGCCACCCACGACCCCAACCAGGTCAACCTGACCCGCCGGCTGCAGCCGCCGTCCGCGGAGCACTGGTTTGGCACCGACGAGGTGGGGCGAGACCTGTTCTCGCGGGTCTTGGACGGCGGCCGCCGCTCCATCGGTGCGGGCATCGGCGTCGTGCTCATCGCGGCCAGTACTGGGATTGTGCTGGGAGGCTTGAGCGGCTGGTTTGGGGGCAAGCTCGACCTAATCCTCATGCGGGTAATGGACGTCATATTGGCCTTTCCGGCCTTGGTGTTGGCCATGGCCCTGGCGGCGGCGTTAGGGCCCGGCCTGATGAGCTCCGTGCTGGCGGTGGCTTTTGTCCGGGTGCCGGTGTATGTGCGGTTGGTGCGGGCGCAAGTGCTGTCGTTACGGGAGCGGGAGTACGTGACCGCCGCAGTGGCGGCAGGCGCCCCGACCTGGCACATTCTCCGGCGCCATCTGATCCCCAATAGCCTCCCGCCCGTAGTCGTGCAGACGACGCTGGATGCGGGCAGCGCCATGCTGCTCACGGCGACCATGAGCTTCCTCGGCCTGGGCGTCCGGGCGCCGGCCGCGGAGTGGGGGGCCATGGTCAACAGCGGCCGCGTTTACTTGCTGGACCAATGGTGGTACCCGACGTATCCTGGGGCAGCTATCCTCATGACAGCCATGGGTTTTAATCTCATCGGCGACTACTGGCGTGACCGCCTTGATCCCCGCCGCGCCTCTAGCGCCCCGAAGACGACCCGTACACGGCCGTAAGTTGGTCAAAGTAGAGCACGCCGGCGCTTTGCCGCCGCGCGTCAAACTCCACCACGTACACCCGCTCAAAGCTAATGGGCAACGGCGCCTCCGGGTCGATAGGCGCCTCGACCCAGCGCCAGCCGGTCCACGTAAGCCCGCCGACAGGCGTAAAGTCCGTCACACGCCGGTTGCCGTCGCCGTCGAGGTAATTGGCCCGCAGCCAGTGCCCGGTCGCGTCGCCGTACACCCACAGGCCGATGGCCCGCGGCCGCCCAGGGATGGGGATGGGCGCCGGCGCCTGCACGTAGGCGGCGGCGGTGCCGCCCCCACCGGCCCGCAGGTCGTAGGTGAGCTTGACCGCGTGCTGCCCGTCGTGGACGGGTTCGCCCGGTCCTGACAAGGCGAGGGACGCCCGGGCGCGCACGGCGGTGGCGTACCACCCGCCCACTTCGTCAAAGCCCCACAGGACGTCGGGTGGTTGGTCGACAGTGATGTGAGCCGTGGCCGAAGCCCCGCCCAGCCGGACGGTCACGGCGGCTTCTCCCTGCTGCACCGCCGTGACGATGCCGCCAGAATCCACCCGCACCGCGCTGCTGCCGGTGCTCCAGGTATACTGCCAGGGGTTGACCCAGACGGGCCGGCCGTCGGCGTCCGACGCCTGCGCTTGAAGGGTGATGGACTCACCGCTGCCAAGGCTAAACGTTTCCGGCGAGACGGTGATGGCGGCAACTGCGTCCGTTACGGTCACCGGCGTCGACGCACGGATGGACCCAACCGCGGCTTCAATGATGGCCGTCCCCGGCTGGCGGGCAGAAAAAGACCCGCCGGCCCCGACCCGACCTGCTTCGCCTGTCACCGTCCACGTAACTTGACTGGCTAAGACCGGGTGTGGATTGTGGTGGACGTCTTGGCCGAGGACCGTAATGGGCATCACGCTGCCGGTGTACGCCACCTCGGCGGGCGGCCGCAGGATGATCCTTGCTAGTTCCGCCGGCGGGGCGTAAGTGACCACCAGGAGTCCGTTGCCCACCGCCCGCTCATGCCCGTCCGAGGGGACGTTGACGACGTGCGGCTGCGTGGTGCCGGGCGGGCGGATGACCATCGTCGTCGACCCGCCGCCGTCGAGATTGAGGGCCTCAGTAGCCCCAAGGGCGAGCATGAGCTCCTGCAACTCAAAGAGGGTCATGCCGTCCGCCTGGCCCTCGCGCCGTCCGTCGACAGTGACGAGAAAGACCTCTTGGCCATTGAAACCGACGGCTGTGCGGGGATGGCGCTGGGTGACCAGGCTGTCGCGGGTGTCCAGCGGCACGGCGGCTCCTCCTGCCACCAGCACCGGCCGCCCCGACACAGCATCCGTTACCTGATCGAATGGCGGGGCCAAGTTGACCTCTAGGTAAATGGTCGTCCCAAGCGGCAACAGGTCGAGGAACTCTTCCGCCGGTCCCCGGGCCGCGAGCACCACGCCGTCCCCGGGGATCTCCAACCTCACCGGCGCAGCCCGGTTGCCCCACTCGCGCCCTACCACCGTGCCGCTGTAAACGGTGCCTGGGCGCAAGGGAGGGGAAATACCTGTCACGATTACGGCGGTGCCTTCGATGGGCGGCGTCGTAGGCCCCAAGCGGGGCGTGTAC
>LZRQ01000051.1 GCA_002159155.1 Firmicutes bacterium ZCTH02-B6 | reverse complement strand
GCGCCAAGCCCTTGTACGCCAGATACTGCGTGATCGCCGCCGTCGTCGTCGTCTTCCCGTGGTCCACGTGACCAATGGTCCCGACGTTCACGTGCGGCTTCGTCCGCTCAAACTTCTGCTTCGCCATGCGGTTCCACTCCTTTGCAGCATGCGCCCGAGCGGGGCCGTCAAGGTCAAGGGTGAAAATCCGGACAATAGTATTCGCTCCCTCACAGGGTTTTCCTCCCAGGCACCCCGGAACCGTCCTGCAGGTAGCGGCTCCCGGCAGGAAACGGGCGTCGACGACCGGAAGTGAAGGCCAACATGGGAGCGGGGTTGGACGCACACGTACCGAAGACAGGCAACCGCGCGTCGGCGGCAACGCCGCCATATATAAATGAAGGAACAGCGCTACGGTTCCCAACCCGGGCGCCCAGCCCCCCCTTTTGTCGTTCCGGCCGGCGCCGGTATGACGCTGAACGGGCGGCGGAGGCCGATGGTATGACAGCACATGCACGTTCTCAACGAAGGTTGGCCGCAGCCGTATGCTTCGTGTTGCTCCTCTCCTTCGCCGCCAGCGCGCTGGCCGCCGGGCAGGATCAAGTCCCGGCAGATCGGCCAACAGTCGCCGTCGTTCTTGGCGGCGGCTCCGCCCGGGGCTTGAGCCACATTGGGCTCCTCAGGGCGCTGGCGGAATACGGCATCCCAGTCGACATGCTTGTGGGTACCAGTATGGGGAGCCTCGTGGCCGGCCTGTACGCCGCCGGGCTGTCGGTGGACAACTTGACGTACCTCATCACCACCGTTGACCTAGGGCTCTTGTTTGAGCCACTCTTGCCCATGCGCCGCGGCGGGCTGGTCGGCGCCGAGCGATTTGAACGGTTCATCGACCTTTTGACCGGCAACGCGACTTTCGAGCAGTTGCCGATCCCCTTCTACGCGGTAGTCACCCACCTTGAATCCGGCCGGGAGGTCGTCTGGAACAAAGGGCGAATTTCCCGGGCGATGCGGGCCAGCATGGCCATTCCAGGCACATTCCAGCCCGTCGAGTTGGACGGCGAGTACTACGTCGACGGCGGGGTCGCCGCTATGGTGCCGGTGCAAGCCGCGCGCCGGCTCGGGGCCGACGTGGTCATCGCCGTTGACGTGCGGGGCCAGCGCACCCAGCCGGTGGACCCGGGCAACGCGCTCGCGGTACTCGACGCCGTACTTAGCCACATGCTCGAAGCCAACGCGGACGCCCAGTTGGCCTTGGCCGATGTAGTGGTGTTCCCCGACATCCCCGCGGACGCAGGGATCGAGTACGACCTGGCCGAGAACTTTATCGCCGCGGGCTACGAGGCTGCTCTCGCGGCCATTCCCCGCATCCGGGAACGCCTGCTGGAGCTCGATCCCGATTTCCCCTTCGGGGCAAAACCGCCACCGCTGGGCTTGCCTGCGGACGTGCTTGCGGATCGGGTAGCGGAGGCACTGCGCGCCGCCACCGCCGACGCGCAGTTAGACCAGCTCGCAGCGCTGCCGACTTTGGCCCTGCAGAGCGGTCACCCCCCTCGGCTGCAACTAGGCTTTGACGTCAAACTCGGCCGCTTGGGGCATCAGCCGACCATGGCCGTATATTCGTTGCAGCAAACCGGCGTCGGTTGGGTACACACAGTCGGCTTTGGCGTTGGTACATGTCGTGGTGCTTGTGGAGCGATTTTCGTGCGCCATGGCCAGGGAGAAGCGCACTGGAGTCCCGGCGTGCAGTTGCAAGGACTTGTGGGCGACCTGCATTACAGCCTCGAATGGGAAAGCCGCGCCAGCGCCACGCAGCCGGGCTGGCAGGCGACGCTCAAGTTCCCCGTCACCAGCGAAGCCTTGGCCCGAGGCCGACAACTGTTTGTCCAGGTGCAGCAAGATCCCCGGGGGTTCTACGGGCTGCCCCACCCGCAGTTGCAGGCGGAAACGCTCGTGCGCTGGTATTTGCCAGCCGAAAAGCGTAGTGTGCTGGGGATCTTGCGCGGTGCGACCCACTGGTACGCGGGCGCCGGCGTCGCACTGGCCTTGCACGGCAGCTCCCGATTGCACCCGGTGTTGGAAGCCGGCGTGGTTTCCAACGAATACCTTTTCGGGCTGCATCCGTTCCGGGTGAGGGTGGCCTTGACCTACCGTAGCGGGGAGGCTTGGGGACTGCGGATCTCCTTAGGCGAGTGACGCCAACCCCTCCTGCGCTTACCTGCCGCCAGGAAACCTGCTTTCCTCCTCGAAGGATCCGCGCGTGGCAGTTTCAATCAATGTGGCAGATGGGGTGGTGACGATGCGGCGGTTAGCGGTTGTCCTGTTACTCCTGGTTGTATCCGCCTCAGTCGTCTACGCCAACGAACGGCCCCTGGTGGCCGTCATGCCCTTTGAAGAGGGCCGTATAGAGGGGGAACACAACCGGCGCTGGTGGCAACGGGAAGGCGCGGCACTGCTCGATGCGATCCGGGAAGCGTTCACCGACCAGTTGATCGCCTCAGGGAAGTTCAGGGTGCTGGAGCGTTCGCGCTTGGACCAGGTCATGAAAGAACTGCAACTGCAGGCTTCCGACTGGTTTGACCCCGGGTATGCGGTGGAAATCGGCCGGTTGGTAGGAGCACCGTTCCTTCTGATGGGTACCGTCACCAAGTTTGACATCCGCGAGACGGCCCAGATCGGCGTCGGCAACATCACGTGGCAGGGTACGGGAGCCGAGATCGCCCTGCGGGTCCGCATCGTTGAAACGGAGACGGCCATCGCCCTAGCGTCCGTGTTCGCGTCCGGCACTGCGAGCTCGGGGAACCTCTTTGTTCGACTCCCCGCACCGTTAAGCGGCTCCCTGCAAGGAGGGTCACCCGTGGATGCCGCCGTTCACCACGCCGTCCTCGAGCTGGCTGAAAAGGTCGTCGCCGCGTTCGAGGATCTGCAGAGCAGCCCCGAGCTGGCCACCGCCGGGATGTCGCTCACCGACTAAGGGCGGCGCCACTCCAAGCCACGGAAAAAAATAAAGCCCTTGGGAACCCACCCAAGGGCTTGTTGTCTGGAGCCCGCAACCGGAATCGAACCGGTGACCTCTTCCTTACCATGGAAGCGCTCTGCCTACTGAGCTATGCGGGCCTACAGGCCACAGCCGTCGCCGACGACTGCGGCCTCCAACTGGTTGCGGGGGCCGGATTCGAACCGACAACCTTCGGGTTATGAGCCCGACGAGCTACCGTTGCTCCACCCCGCGGCGTTTGGTGGAGGGGGCAGGATTTGAACCTGCGAAGGCTGCGCCGGCAGATTTACAGTCTGCTCCCTTTGGCCACTCGGGAACCCCTCCACGTATTCACTTGTCTCGTGCCCTAACGGGCAGCGCAAAACCCATTGTATCATCCGAGGCGCTGCCCGTCAAGCATCACCTGGAGCTGGGGATGGGACTCGAACCCACAACCTGAGGTTTACAAAACCCCTGCTCTACCGATTGAGCTACCCCAGCCCGACGCTCGGACGAGTGCCCGCCGCTTCGATTGTACCCTCCCTGCGGCGGTTCTGTCCAGACAAACCGTTACCAGCGATTCTCGTGTTCCCGCTTTTCCAGGTACCTCTCCAGCTTCCGCTTCACCCGCTGGAGGGCGTTGTCGATGGACTTCACGTGCCGGTTGAGCTCCTCGGCGATCTCCTGGTAGGACTTCCCTTCCAGGTAGTACATGAGCACCTTCCATTCGAGCTCGCTCAAGAACTCGCTCATGCGCTTTTCGATGTCCAGGAACTCTTCCCGGCTGATGACCAGCTCCTCCGGGTCGCTGACCTTGTTGCCGTGGATGACGTCCATCAGCGTCCGGTCGGATTCCTCGTCATAGATGGGCTTGTTCAAGGATACGTAGGAGTTGAGCGGAATGTGCTTCTGCCGCGTCGCGGTCTTGATGGCCGTGATGATTTGGCGGGTGATGCAAAGCTCGGCGAAGGCCCGGAAGGACGCCAGCTTGTCCGCCCGGAAGTCGCGGATCGCTTTATAGAGGCCGATCATCCCTTCCTGGATGATGTCCTCCCGGTCCGCACCGATCAAGAAGTAACTCCGGGCTTTGGCTCGCACGAAGTTCCGATACTTATGGATCAGGAACTCGAGCGCAAGATTATCTCCTCCGCGGGCGAACTCCACCACAACTTCATCTGCGAGAGCTTCGTAATTGTGGTACGAAGCCCGCTCCGCTGGTGCGCTCACGTGCATCGCCTCCGCCGGAAACAAGAGATGGCAACCGCTCGCCGCTAACGACCGACAGGCGATGCGGTTTCGAAAGGAGGTGGTCCACCCGCGGCGGCAAAACGGTTCGCGCTCGACGCCCGCAGGCCGGCAGGACCCTTGTGGGTTTGCAAGGATCCTTGTAGGCTTGCAATCTAGCGCTATTATAAACGACCTAGATGACCGGATCAACCGCCCTGCGGGTCACGCCCGGCACCGCGCCTTTGTCTTGCAATTTCAAAGAGAACCAGCGCGCCGGCCACGCCCGCATTGAGGGAGTTTACGCGGCCCCGCATGGGAATGCGCACGAGAAAATCACACGCCTCCCGCACCAGCCGTCCGAGGCCTTTGTCCTCGCCGCCGACGACGACCGCCAACGGTCCGGTCAGGTCCGCGTCCCACAAGTCCTGCTCCCCGGCCATGTCAGCCCCGACGACCCATAACCCACGTTCCTTCAAGGTGCGGATGGTGTGGACTAGATTGGACACCTGGGCCACAGGTACGTACTCGACCGCTCCGGCGGACGTGCGCGCCACGGTCATGGTCAAGCCGGCGGAGCGCCGCTTGGGGACGACTACACCGTGGGCACCCGCCCCGTCAGCCGAACGCAAAAGAGATCCCAGGTTATGAGGGTCCTGAACCTCGTCCAGGAGCAGGACGAGAGGCGGCTCGCCCCGGGCGGCGGCCCGGGCCAGAATCTCCTCTACGGGCACGTACGCCTTGGGGGCTGCCACAGCGACAACGCCCTGGTGCACCTGGCCTTCGGCCAAGCGGTCCAGCCGGCGGCGATCTACGTATTGGACGGCAATGCCCCGCTCGGCCGCGAGCCGGACAATGTCGGCCAACGGGG
The DNA here is from genome assembly GCA_002159155.1 of Firmicutes bacterium ZCTH02-B6. Taxonomy (GTDB): domain Bacteria; phylum Bacillota; class Limnochordia; order Limnochordales; family ZCTH02-B6; genus ZCTH02-B6. Next base: position 13,463 of record LZRQ01000051.1, on the reverse strand, counting down.
CGCCGCCCGCACCATGAGCCACCAGCAGCCGCTCCACCGGACGGCCGGCCAACAGCGCCTCCCGCACCGGGTTGCGGCCGGCGATCAACCCTTCGCTCATCGGCTCACTCCTGCCCGCTCAAGCGCTCGAGCAACTCCTCGAGCCGCTCCACTTGCCCGCTCCAATATAGGTATCCCAAGAGGCACTCGAGGCCCGTACTCCACCGGTACTCACTGGCACCCGCGCTCCGGGGCCCCTGGGGGCTGGCGTTGCGTCCGCGCCGCACGATCTCCCGCTCTTCCTCGGTAAGTTCCGCCTCAATCCGGCGCAGCCGGCCTGCCTGCGCGGTTGCCCGCACCTGGTCCACCGCCCGGCGGTGAATGTCCGACAGCTTTTCACCGCTGGCCTGGATGAGGCGCGTCCGCACGTGCAGCTCCCAGACAGCGTCGCCCAAGTAAGCCAAGTGCAGGGGCGGCGGCAAAGGGCGCGGCGCTCGGGCAGCGGCGGTGTCGGAGGGCGGCTCGCGGCGCGCCGACACCGCCCCTGGCATGTCCCACCCGGCTGCGGGCTCGCGAGCATGACCTCCACCGGACAACCGTGCCGTCACGACAGCCAGCCACCGGCTCAGCCGGCGGCCGTCCCGCCCATCACCCATCGCGCTCCGTCCTCACACTTAGCTTTCCGTCTCCCGACCCACAGCGTCCGATGCGGTTGCCTCTTCCGCCAGCTTCCAGCGGCTCCCCGCGGGCGTGTCCTCGACCACGACGCCCAGCTCCCGCAGGCGGTCACGGATCCGGTCGGCCGTAGCCCAATCTTTGCGGGCTCGGGCCTCCTGGCGCACTTCCAGCAGCAGCCCCAAGACGCCTGCCAGCAGCTGCGGGCTCTCGCCAGTGCCCACCTCCGCCCGCTCATCGAGGATCCCCAGCAACCACCCGCCCAGGCGCTTATACACGCCCAAAGCCCGCTGCATCAAAGCCGTCTCCGCCGGGGTTGCGCCTTGCCCGCGCTTGAGCAGGCGCTGGCGGAAACCATTGGTTTCCCGGGCTAGGTCGAAGAGAACCGCGATAGCCAAGGGCGTGTTGAAGTCATCGGCCATGGCCGCGTCAAAGCGAGCCGGCGTCTGATTGACGGTTTCGAGGAAACGCAGGCCCGCCTCATCCAGCCTTGCCCACTCAGACTCGGTTTTCCCGGATGCATGGCCGCCGGTCGTGTCCCGCAACCACGCTTTGAGCTCGAGAAAGGCCCCGTTGAGGCGCTGCCAGCCCTTGCGGGCCTCGGCCAGCGCTTGCCCGGAGAACTCTACCGGGCTCCGGTAGTGGGTGTTGAGCAGCAGGAAGCGGATAAGGGCCGCGGGATGCCGCTCCAAAAGCTCGTCGATTCCCACTACGTTGCCCAGAGACTTGGACATCTTCTCGGCGCCCATCTTGACTAGGCCGTTGTGGACCCAAAACCGTACGAACGGCGGTTGGCCCGTATACGCTTCTGATTGGGCGATCTCGTTTTCGTGGTGGGGAAAGACCAAGTCCATACCGCCGCCGTGAAAGTCAAAGCTGTTGCCTAAGTATGCGAGGGACATGGCCGAGCACTCAATGTGCCAGCCCGGACGCCCCGGCCCCCATGGGCTTTCCCACGAGGGCTCGCCGGGTTTCGCCGCCTTCCAGAGGGCGAAGTCCATCGGATTGCGCTTGCGCTCGTCGGTTTCGAAGCGCGTCCCGGCCATGAGCTCCTCCATCCGCTGGCCGCTGAGTTTCCCGTAATCGGGAAACCTGGTCACGTCAAAGAACACGTCGCCGTCCACCGCGTACGCAAAGCCCTTCTGCTCCAGGACAGCGATCATCTCCACGATCTCCCGGATGTGCTGGCTCACTCGGGGATAGTGGTCCGCCTCCTCGATGCCGAGTCGGCGCATGGCGTCCAGATACTGCGCGGCAAAGCGGTCTGCCAGCGCCAGCGGCTCCTCGCCCCGCTCCCGGGCTCGCTGGATAATCTTGTCGTCGACGTCCGTGAAGTTTTGTACCAGCGTAACCCGGAACCCGCGCCATTGGAGGTACTTGCGGATGACCGACCACAACAACGCCGGTCTTGCGTGGCCGATGTGAGCTTCGGCGTAGGGGGTGACCCCACAGGCATAGATGCGCACATGCCCAGGCTCTACCGGCTCAAAAACCTCCTTGCGGCGGGTCAACGTGTTGTAAACGCGGATGTCCGCGGGGGGCTGCTCCGGCGTCAGCCACCCGTCGGGCAAGCTACTTTCGACGGCCTTCACCGCTTGCGAGGATGATGACGCGTCGGACATCGTGTTCCCTCCTGTCACTGCTCGCGCACTTCCTCCACCGTCGCCGCGACGCGCTGCGGGACGACGACGCCGGGACTTGCCGCCAGCTCGGCCATTTTGGCCACTTGGCCTTCCAACTCCCGGACGCGCGCCTCCAGGCGATCGATTTGACGCTGCATGCCCCGAAACACCTTTTCCAGCGGGTCCGGCAAGTTGGCATGGTCGAGATCGATGGTGTCGACCCGGCGGCCGTTCTCCTTCACGACGCGGCCGGGCACGCCGACAACCGTCGCGTTGGGCGGCACCTCGGACAACACCACTGAACCGGCGCCGATGCGGGCGTTATCGCCGACTTTGAAGGAACCGAGCACCTTGGCGCCCGTGGCGATGACCACGTTGTTGCCGATGGTGGGATGGCGCTTGCCCCGCTCCTTGCCCGTGCCGCCCAGCACAACCCCTTGATAGAGGGTGACGTTTTCCCCGATCTCGGCGGTTTCACCGATCACGACGCCCATGCCGTGGTCGATAAAGCAACCAGGCCCGATTTTGGCGGCAGGATGAATTTCGATCCCGGTGAGAAAGCGGTTGACGTGGGCGAGGAGGCGCGCCAGCAGCAGCAGGCGGCGCCGCCACAGCCAGTGCGCCAGGCGGTGCATGACAAGGGCGTGAAAGCCCGGATACACCAACACAACTTCCAGCCAGTTGCGGGCCGCCGGGTCCCGGGTGAGCGCCGCCTCGACGTCGCGCTTGATATCCTGCCACAGGCCCAAGCTAACCCCTCCTGCAAAGAAAAAACTCCGCGTCTTGCGCTGTGCGCAGAGACGGGAGTTTCCCGCGGTTCCACTCTGCTTGGGAGCGCGCTTGCACAGATCGCGCCTCCCCGCTTTAGGCGCTTTAACGGGCGCACCCGGCCTCTCGCCTACTCCCTGCCCGGCAGGCTCATGGCGCGGGCAACGGTTTCGGCGGGCAGCTCAGGGGGGCAATTCACGCTGCGGCCAACCCAGGCCGCTTTCAGCCGGCGGCGGCCCTCTCTGGCGAGTGTTTCCACAGCGCTACTGGGTCCCCGTCATCGCCTTGCCAAGGCGTTGCATTGTTCTTGGGGCATTATACCATAGGCCCGGCCCGTGTCAAGGGATGTCCGAATTGTGGGACATATTCTATGCAGCAAGGGAAGCCGTCCCGGCATGTGGAAAACCGTGTGGGTTTGCCCACCAAGAAAATAAATACATTAACCCGGGTTTACAACCGGCACGAGGCTGGTATAATGCCCATGCGCCCGTTGGAGAATACGCCCGGATCAGGAAAGCGAGGCGATACAATGTCGACCGAACGTCAGGAGGCTGTCCTACTGCCCCACCAACAGGACAAGGACCACCTCTTGGATCTATACCGCAAGATGTTTCTGATCCGCCGCTTTGAGGAGCGAGCGGCCGAAGCCTACACCCAAGGCAAGATTGGCGGTTTCCTGCATCTGGCCATCGGCGAGGAAGCAGCCAACGTAGGGACTATCGTCGCACTGCGGGACGATGACGACGTCTTTACTCACTACCGCAGTCACGGCCACGCCCTCGCGCGCGGGATGGATCCCGGCGCCGTGATGGCCGAGCTGTTTGGCAAGACAACCGGCGTGTCCCGCGGCCGCGGCGGGTCCATGCACCTGGCGAGCCTCGAACATCACTTTTGGGGCGGTTATGCCATCGTGGGCGGGCACATCCCGCTGGCCGTCGGTATGGCCCTGGCACACCAGTACCGCGGACTTGACCGGGTGGTGCTGTGCATCTTTGGCGACGGCGCCGTCAACACGGGCGCGTTCCACGAAGCCCTCAACATGGCCGGCGTCTGGAAGCTGCCGGTCGTCTTTGCGGTCTCCAACAACCTTTACGGAATGGGCACGGCCATTGAGCGCTCGTCAGCCGTAACCGAGGTCTACAAGCGGGCCGCCGCCTACAACATGCCGGGGCGGCGGATCAACGGCAACGACGTTTTGCAAGTCGAAGCGGCAGTGCGGGATGCCGTCGAGCGCGCCCGTGCCGGCGAGGGCCCGTCCTTGCTAGAGTTGGTCACCTACCGGTTCCGCGGGCATTCCATGGCGGACGCCGAACTGTACCGGTCCAAGGAGGAGGTCGAGCAGTACAAGGCCCGCGACCCGATCGTCGCCTTCCGGCGCCGCCTGGAAGAGCAAGGCGTCGCCGATGCGGGCGCCCTCAGCGCCATTGAAAAGGAAGTCGAGGACACCGTCGAGGCGGCGGTCCGGTTTGCCGAGGAAAGCCCGGAGCCCGATCCCGGCACGATCTTCGATTATATCTACGTTAACCCGTGACCGGGCTCACGGCGCGAGCGTCGCAATAAGGAGGTACGCTGACCATGGCGGACATCACATATCGCGAAGCCCTGCGGCAAGCGCTGCGGGAAGAGATGTTGCGCGATGAGCGCGTGTTTCTGCTGGGCGAGGACATCGGCGCCTACGGCGGTTCCTATGCCGTCACCAAGGGCCTGTTGGAAGAGTTTGGCGAGAAGCGGGTCAAAGACACGCCCATTTCCGAGACGGCCATCATCGGCGCGGCCGTCGGGGCCGCGATGGACGGCCTGCGGCCCGTAGCCGAAATAATGACCATCAACTTCACCTTGGTCGCGATCGACCAGGTCATCAACAACGCCGCCAAGATCCATTACATGTTCGGCGGTCAGTTCCGCTGTCCCCTCGTGATCCGCACCGTGGGCGGAGGCCGTCGGTTGGCGGCGACGCACTCCCAAAACCTCGAGGTGCTGTTTGCCCACATTCCCGGGCTCAAGGTCGTGGCTCCCGCCACCCCGTACGACGCCAAGGGCCTGCTGAAAGCGGCCATCCGCGACGACGATCCGGTCGTCTTTATCGAACACAGCCTGCTGTACAGCACCCGGGGACCGGTGCCCGACGAGGACTACGTGGTGCCCATCGGCGTCTCCGACATCAAGCGCCGGGGCCGGGACGTGACCATCGTGGCATACTCGCGTATGACCCGCGAAGCCCTCATCGCCGCCGAGGAGCTGGCCAAGCAGGGTATCGAGGCGGAAGTCGTGGACTTGCGCACGCTGCGGCCGCTGGACATGGGGCCGGTGCTCGACTCGGTTGCTCGCACCAACAGGGCAGTCGTCGTGGGTGAAGACTGGCGCAGCTTTGGCATCGGCGCCGAGGTGGCCGCTCGCATCCAGGAGGAAGCGTTCGACGAACTGGACGCACCCGTGCTGCGGGTCTCCCAGCTGGAGGTCCCGACGCCCTACGCTGCGAACTTGGAAAAGCTGGCGTTTCCCGGCAGCCGGCAGATCGTGGAGGCGTGCCAGCAGGTGCTCAACATTCAGGTGGGCGCACCGGTCGCGGCCGGCTGACGCGAGGCTCGCCAGGGAGGGAACCCTTGTGGCCAAGCTGACTATGCCCCAAATGGGGTTTGATATGCAGGAAGGCACTTTGGTGCGCTGGCTCAAACAGCCCGGCGACCAGGTGCAGCGCGGCGAAGCCATCGCCGAAGTGGAAACCGACAAAGCCGTAGTGGAAATCGAATCGTTTCATACGGGCGTCGTGAAAGAGCTGCTCGTGGCCGAAGGTACGACGGTCCCGGTAGGTACGCCTATCGCCGTCATCGACGCCGGCGACGAGGCGGACACGGCGCAGGCGGAAACCGAAGCGACCCCACGGCCCGCGGCCCCTGCGGATCCGGCCGTCGCGGCACCTGCTCCCGGGATGCCTGCCCACGCGGGGGCGGCCACAGGCCCGGCGGCGGTAGCTCCAGCGTCCGTAGCCCCCTCGCCCAGGGTGCAGGACGGCACGCGGCGTCCAAAGGCGTCTCCCCTTGCCCGCCGGCTCGCGTCCGAGTACGGCGTCAGCCTGCAGGGCATTGTGGGCTCCGGGCCAGGCGGGCGCATCGTGAAGCAGGACGTTTTGGCAGCCGTGACCGCGATGCGGTCCGAGGCATCTGGCGCTGCCGCTGCGCCGATGGCGCCTGCGACAGCCCCGGTCGGCCCGGCCGCTCCTGCCCCAGCCGTGCCGGTTTCTGCCGCGCAGGGATCGGACGCCTTAGTGCCGATGTCCCGCATGCGCCAGACCATCGCCCGCCGCATGGCCGAGAGCAAGCAGCAAGCGCCCCACTTCTACGTCACCATGGCCATCGAGATGGACCAGGCTATGGCATTGCGCGAACAGCTCAAGCAGCTGCCTGATGTGCCGCCCGTATCCGTCAACGATCTCATCCTCAAGGCCACCGCCATCGCGCTGACGCGCCACCCGCGGCTTAACTCGTCCTTGGAAGGCGACGCGATCCGGGTGCATGGGGCGGTCCACCTGGCCATGGCCGTTGCCCTGGAAGAAGGGCTCATCACGCCGGTGATCCGCGACTGCCATAACAAGTCGCTGGTGGAGATCGCCCGGGAGGCCCGGGAGTTGGCCGAAGCGGCCCGGGCGGGCCGGCTGAAGCCCGAGCAATACCAAGGGGGCACGTTCACCGTCAGCAACCTGGGCATGTTTGGCGTCGAGGAGTTTGCCGCCATCATCAACCCGCCGCAAGCGGCCATTCTTGCGGTCGGCGCCGTGACCGAGCAGCCCGTGGTGCGGAACGGCCAGCTGGCTGTCGGGCGCATCATGCGCGCCACCGTATCCGCCGACCACCGAGTGACCGACGGCGCCCAAGTGGCGCTATTCCTCCAAGACCTCAAAGCGATCCTGGAAAACCCGCTGCGCCTGCTGGTCTAGGCAGCCAAAGCCGCGCCGGGCAGGCGCCGCGGGCGTGACCGCGGTAAGATTTGAAAGGGAGAGGGTGAACGCTGTGAGCAACCAGGAGGGTGCGCGCCACGACGTGGTCATCATCGGCGGCGGGCCGGGCGGGTACGTCTGCGCCATCCGCGCGCGCCAGTTGGGATTGAACGTCGGGCTCATCGAAAAGGAAGCCCTAGGCGGTACATGCCTCAACTGGGGATGCATTCCGACCAAGGCGCTCTTGTACAGCGCCGGGCTGCTGGAGGACATCCGGCGTGCGGCCGACTTTGGCATCGTGGTCGAAAAGGTTCGCCCGGACTACGGGGCAGCGCAAAAGCACAGCCGTCGCGCGGCCGACCGGCTCCGTAAGGGCGTAGAGTACTTGATGCGCAACAACGGAGTCACCGTCTACCAGGGCCAAGCCCGTATCACGGCACCGGGCCAGGTCTCCATTGCCGGCGGACCGGTCGTCACGGCGCAACACATCGTGGTCGCCACGGGCGCCCGTCCCCGCAGCCTGCCGGGGCTCGAGGCGGACGGGCAGCGGGTGCTCACCAGCCGCCACGCGCTGGCCATCACGGAATTGCCCAAGTCCATCGTCATCGTCGGCGCAGGCGCCATCGGCGTTGAATTCGCATCGATCTTCAACTCGTTCGGCGTCGATGTGACGCTGGTGGAGGCCCTGCCCCAAATTCTCCCCGCCGAGGAGCCGGAGATCAGCCAGGAGCTCACCAAGATCTTCAAGAAGCGCGGGATCAAGGTGCTGACCGGCGCCACGGTGGCCGGTGTGGACGAGGACAAAGACGGCCTCGTCATCCGGGTAAACACCGCGGACCGCCCCGACGGGGAAACCGTGCGAGCGGAAAAAGTACTGGTGGCCATCGGCGTCGTCGGCAACACGGAAGGGCTAGGCCTGGAGGAGCTAGGCGTGACGCTGGAGCGGGGCTTCATCCGCGTCGATGACCGTATGGAAACCGGGGTGCCTGGCATTTACGCCATCGGCGACGTCACCGGCCCCCCTCTCTTGGCCCATGTCGCCAGCGAGCAGGGCATCCTGGCTGCCGAGGCCATCGCCGGTCATGCCGTGCGACCTTTGGACTACCGCAAAGTCCCTCGCGCCACGTACTGCCACCCGCAGGTGGCGTCGGTAGGATTGACGGAAGCACAGGCCCGCGCCGAAGGGCACGAAGTCAAGGTCGGCGTTTTCCCCTTGCGGGGCAACGGCCTGGCGGTGGCTACGGGGCGCACCGACGGCTTCGTCAAGATTGTGGCGGAAAGCCGCTACGACGAGGTCTTAGGGATGCACGCCATTGGGCCCGAAGCCTCCGAGCTCATCGCCGAGATCGGCCTCGGCCAGACCATCGAGGCCACGCTGCATGACGTGGCTGCAACCGTCCACGCCCACCCCACGCTCTCCGAGAGCGTTAAGGAGGCGGCCTTGGCCGCCCTGGGCGCGGCGATCCACATCTGAAACCACTTCAGCCGGCAAGGCATAGCCGGTCCTCCTGGTCCGGGATCGGTCCGGAACCAGAGGACCGGCTTTTTTCGATCAGTACGCGGCGGTGACCAGTGAGCGGGCCACAAGGCCGATGGCCAGCAATGACAGCAGTCCGTGCCAGAGCATACCCTGCGCTCCAGAGCTGACGAGGCGCGTGTGCCCAAACACGCGGCCGACAGCCAGCACCGCATTGAGTACGCCGTACATCAAGTGACCCGAGTTGGGCGCGAGCCCACCCGCGAACAGAAAGACCCCGAGCGCCACCTGGGCACCGATGAGCAACTGGAAAAAGAGCAGCGCCTGGAAGAAGAGCGGCCCCGGCGCCCGCTGGCGCCAGTACAGGAACAGCGACCACAAAGCCAGCCACGCGTTACCGGCGACCAACCACACGGTGAGCCAATCCTTCAACTGCAGCGCGGTTGCCATCGTTGCGCCTGTTCCCCCGTTCCCAGGCCCTGCAGGCCTTTTACCGCCAGATGGTTCGTTTCGTCCCACCGGGATTCCTGGGTCGGAGGTCATCTCCCCTGCCCACCGTCGGCCTGATAACGAAATCGGCCGCCCCTAGGGGGCGGCCGATGCCACAACGCCGTGGCCGCAAGCCACGGTCTGCACGACTACCAGAGCTGGAACCCGGGCATCGTGGGATACTCGGCGGCCATCCGCCACAGCGACGGCAGCCAGGCGGCCGCAGATAGCGCGAGTCCCAGGGCAAACCAGGGGGAGATGCGGTCCAGCCACCGAGGCATCGCCCCCGGCTCCATGAGGGGTTGAGCCTCCGGCACCGTCATAGGTTGCGCCAACCGGCGGCCGAAAATCGTCCGCAACATGACAAAAAGGAACACGCCGCCGGAAATAAAGAGGATCACCCCTCCCGCTGCGGTCAGCACCCCGCCCCAGTGCCACTCGCTAAAGCGCTCCGCGTACGGGGCGTAGGTGAGAAATGTGCGCCGAGGCGCGCTGGCCAGCCCCATCCAGTGCATGCCACGGGCCATGATCGCGGTGCCAAAAAACCAGCTCCACACCTGGAAGACCGCCCACTTCCTTCCCCACAGCTCCCTGCCCGACAAAAACGGCACCAGCCAGTAGCTGATCGCCATAAACGTGAGGGTGACCGCACCCGCCACCTGCGTGTGCAGATGCCCGACAACCCACAAGGTGTTGTGGACGACGAGATTCATGTTCAACGACGAGTTGATCAGCCCCGTGATCCCGCCCATGGCAAAAATGAGCATGCCCAGGAGCTGTCCCGCTACCGACGGATTGGACAGCCATGGCAGGGCCAAGAGCCACATGATGTACCCGCGCCCGCCCCGACGCCGGGCGCCTTCTTCCACGGACGCCACTACAGTGAACGCGGTCACCAGGCTCGGGAAGATGACCGCGTAGGTCATGACGCCGTGCAGCACCTTGAAACCGTGGGCGACGCCCGGGTCCACGTACATGTGGTGCAGTCCCGTCGGAGTGGACAGCACGACAAAGAGCAGAAACACGAGCCTCGCCAGCGACTCGCTGAACAGCCTTCCGCCGACCTGTGCCGGGAGCATGGTGTACCAGGAAAGGTACGCCGGTAGCAGCCAAAAGTAGACCAGCGGGTGGCCGGTTAACCAGAAAAGTGCCCGCGTCAGCAGGTGATTGACCTGCGCCTCATCCCCCAAGGACCACGGCAGGAGGTACACGAGCAAGGCCACCGCCAGCCCGAGGGACGCCAGGAACCACATGGCCCAGGTGCATAAGGCGGCAAACGCCATGAGCGGTGTGCGCTCGTGCGGGTGGTCCCGCTTCCACGCCCGCCACGTTAGCCAAGCGTTGAGCGCTGCCATCCACGTGGCCAACGCCACCAATACCAGCCCCGCGTAAAAACCGGGATGCGCTTTGAGCGGAGCGTAAAACGTAAAAAGCACCGTGGCCTGGTTGCGGAAAATGGTCACCAGGAGTGCCACGGTTCCGGTAACCGCCACCGCGAGAGTCGCCCAGGCGAGACCGCGGTCCGCGAGCGGCCGCTGCAGCCCGTGGACGACTGCCAGCGACAGGAAACCGATAATGAAGGTGCCCGTGAACAGAAGGGCCAGCACCACGCCATGGGCTGTCAGGCCCATGTAGTACAGCTCGAGGTTTCCAGGCAGAAACTGGTACAAGTCCACCCCCATCTTGTCCAGTGCCTGCAAGGTTCCGAACACGCCCCCAAGGGCCAAGAGCACAAAGCTGATGTAAATGAAACACCGGATGTGCAGGCTGTCAGGACGGTATAGCGAGCTCAGCTCGCGCGCGGGCGCGTCGTCAGTGGGCGGCTGCGGGTGTGGTTGGGGGTTCAACGATGATTCTCCCTTCCATCACGTGGTGGCCGACACCGCAATATTCATGGCAAAACAGAGCGTGCTCCCCCGGCTCGTCAAAGCGGTACCGGATTTCCGACACCTGGCCCGGTACGATCATTTGGTTGATGGTCGTGTAGGGCACCCGGAAACCGTGGATGACATCGAGGCTTGTGACCTGGAACGTCACCTCGGCCCCGGCCGGCAGCCGCACCTCCGCCGGCTGAAACGACCAAGCGCGCGCGATCATGACGACCCGGTACCGCCCGGGACCTTCCTCGTACACGCCAGGCTGATCAAATGGCGGCCGCTGCGTAACAAAGGCCGGGTCCACCTGGCCCGCGTCGCCGATGAGGCGGATGTCCAACCCGTAGATACTGTAGGTCAAGGCCAGCATGAGGGCGATGAGCACCGCCGCGCTCAAAAAGATCCACGTCCGCTCGTACCGATCAATGTCCACCGAGCCCACCGCCGTAGCGCAGCATGTGATAGTACATATAGGCCCACAAGAGCACTGTGGCCGCGGCGTAGATCAGTACGATCACCATCGTGCCCTGCGGCGTCCGTACGCCGCGCTTCTCGGGCGGACGGCCCGGTCCGTCGCCCGCCGCGACGGTGCCGCGCTCCTCCGGACCCCCCTGCAGGCCTGCCGCTTGCGCCTCGCGCATGTCTGACCGTCACCCCTGCTCCCTTGCGAGACGGAAGAAATGGCACACCCTGGCACGTACGGTGCACCGGTCAGGCTCCGATTATGCGTCGCAGGCCCGGGCATAGCACCCGCCGCGCCCGGGAACTTTATCGGCGAATGGCAAGTCAGGTACCCGGACGCCACATCGGGCAACCCGCGCCTAAGCCGCGGCTGCCCTGCGACCCTGGGCACGAGGTGGGAAGCGAAGCGATGGCTGAGGGTCAGCACTCGGACGGGCACAAGTCAAGACCGCTCTTGCCGGCACCTATTTGGGCGGCCGTCGCGGGCGTCTTGGCGCTGGCGACCTTATGGCTTGTATTTTTCGCGCCGCCGGGCGCGCCGAGTCAAGATTTTGCCGGCGACGTGCCAGGGCTAGATGAGGATCTCTTTGGCCGCCCGGGCGGTACGGTGGACACCGCGGCCCAATTGGCCCGCTTGCGGGAGCTGGTGCCTCCCGAGCAGCGTGAACGCCCTAACCCCGTTGAGCCGACGGAGGCGGTACTGGCGCGGGCGCGCAGCATCTTCGCCAGCCAATGCTCCGTCTGCCACGGACCCAACGGCGACGCGAACGTGCCCGTCGCTCGCACCCTCAACCCTCCGCCGGTGAACTTTACCCATCCCGCTTTCGCGGACATGGAGCCCGGAGCTACTTTCTACATCATCCAAAACGGGGTCGCCGCCACGGGCATGCCGGCGTTCGGCGGTTCCTACTCTGAGGAGGAGATTTGGGGCCTCGTCCACTTCCTGCGCCTCAACTTCGCCCAAGTGCCCCGCCGCACCGAGGACGTGCAACCGCCGGTGCAGCCGTAGCCTCGAACATGCGGCGATGTCGCCGCGCGCCCTATCCAGCACACTCGCGCCGGGACTTCACACTGCACCGTTATTGCAATCTGTCACCCTTGCATATAGAATAATCAGTAACTAGTAGATTGTTTACTTAGTTTCCAAACACATCCAGGAGAGAGCCCATGTCGCATCAGCTGGAAGTCTCCGGCCTTAGCCTCTCGTTTGGTGGACTTAGGGCGCTGGTCGACGTCGACCTCTACGTAGACGCCGGGGAACTGGTAGCGGTCATCGGCCCCAACGGTGCGGGAAAGACGAGCATTATCAACTGCGTCAACGGCTTCTACCGCCCGCAGGCGGGCACCATCACGTTTGAGGGCCACAATATTACCCGGCAACCCCCTCACGTGGTGGCCGCCAGGGGTATCGCACGGGCGTTTCAAAACGTGGAGCTCTTCCGGGGCATGACGGTGCTGGAAAACCTGACCCTCGCTCGCCACCTGCACCTGCGCTACGGCGTCGCGCACGCCCTCGCCTACTACGGCCGCGCCCAAGCCCAGGAGGTCGCCAACCGCCGGTTTGTCGAGGAAATATTGGACTTCATGGAGCTGGAGCCTTACCGGCACAAAATTGTGGGCACCTTGGCCTACGGCATCCAAAAGCGGGTGGAAATGGCCCGGGCCTTGTGCCTAGAGCCCAAGCTCCTGCTGCTGGATGAGCCCATGGCCGGCATGACCGTCGCGGAAAAGGAAGACATGGCCCGCTTCATCATGGACGTCAACGAAGAGCGGGGCACCTCCGTCATCCTCATCGAGCACGACCTGCACGTGGTGATGGATTTGAGCTCCCGGGTGTACGTCCTCAACTTCGGGCAAGTGATCGCGTCCGGCAGGCCGGAGGAAGTGGCGCGGGATCCGAGGGTCATCGAGGCCTACCTGGGAGACGAGGCGGGTGTCGCCGTGTGAGCCTGGAGTTTGCCGTCGAAACCGCCGACACCTTGCCGAAGCTATTGTGGGCGCGAGCGTCGGGACCGGATAAAGACCGCGCCGCCCTCCGGCACAAGGAGTATGGCGTCTGGAACGAGATCTCGTGGGCACAGTACCGTGACCACGTGCGTTGGACAGCCCAGGGTCTGCGGGCGCTGGGGGTCAACCCGGGCGAGACCGTGGCCATTATCGCCGACAACATTCCCGAGTGGTAT
>LZRQ01000050.1 GCA_002159155.1 Firmicutes bacterium ZCTH02-B6 | reverse complement strand
GAGCGCCTCGTCCGGGCAGCCATCGCGGCCCGCAAGCCGTACGTGAGCATTTGCGACGACGCTGACGCCACGGCCGCGGCGCTGAGCTTGGACGACCAGGCCAGGGCCGCCGGCATCCGTGTCCTGACCGGCATGGGCTGGACGCCGGGCCTGTCCAACATGCTGGCCCTGCGGGCCTACAAGCAAATGGACAGCGTAGACGCCGTCCGCATCGCCTGGGCGGGCGCGTCGGGACCGTCGCCGGGACCCGCCGTCGTCTTCCACACCATGCACATCTTTAGCGGCCAGATCATCACGTACGCCGGCGGGCGTCACCAGCGCATTCCGGCCGGCAGCGAACCGGAGCGGGTGCGCTTTCCCGCGCCCCTCGGGGAGTTGCCCGTGTGCCATGTGGGCCACCCCGAGCCCCTGACCCTGCCCCAGCACTTGCCGGGTGTAAAGGTGGTTTCTCTGAAAGGGGGCGTGGTGGAGCCGCTGCTCCACGGCTTGGCCGCGTGGACCGGCCGCTTCGGGCTGACCAGGACCCACGGCCTGCGGGCGTTTCTGTCCACGTTCCTGCGGCCCCTGATTCCCATCCTTTGCCGGGTGGGCAGCCGCGGCAACTGGGCTGGCCTGGTGGTGCGGGTGGAAGGCCAGGAAAACGGCAGGCCCAAGGTGATCGAAAGCGCCGCGCTGGCGTCCATGGACGCGCTCACATCGGTGCCGCTGGCCATCGGCGCCCTGATGCTCGCCCGCGATGAGATCCGGCGCACGGGCGTCTTCCCGCCCGAAGCCGCAGGCGGGCCGAACGAGGATGCGTTCTTGGCCGAGCTGGCGGCCCGGGGCGTGCAGGTCACGCACAGCGTCGAAACCGCCTAGTCCTCTCACGCCTCCTGGCGCAGGCGCGCGTACGCGGCGGCGATGTCGGCCGCCAAGCGGGCGTTGTTGACCACCAGCGCCACGTTGGCTTCCAGGCTCTCGCCGCCGGTGATGTCCTTGATGCGGGCGAGGATGAACGGCGTCACCGCCTTGCCGGTGATGCCCCGCTCCTCCGCCTCCTGGATGGCCCGGACGATGGCCGCCTCGATGACGCTCCGATCGACGGCTGACTCCTCGGGGATCGGATTGGCGACAATCATTCCTTGCGGGAATCCTAACGCGTCCTGGAAGACCATTTGCCGGGCGATCTCCTCAGGCGACTGGACCACGTGTTCCAGCGGCAGGCCGCTGGAGCGGCTGTAAAACGACGGGAACTCGGCAGCCCGGTAGGCGATGACCGGTACCGAGAGGGTTTCCAGCAGCTCGAGGGTGGCGGGCAGGTCGAGAAACGCCTTGGCGCCGCTGCACACCACCGTGACGCCAGCGTGGGCCACGGCCGGGAGATCCGCAGAGATGTCAAGTGCTGGGCTGCGCCGCGATGCACACCGCCGATGCCGCCGGTGGCAAAGACGCGGATGCCGGCCAGCCGGGCGATGGCCGCCGTTGCCGACACCGTGGTGCCCCCGGGCGCGCCCGTGACCAGCGTGCGGGCAATGTCGCGCTGGGCAACTTTCACGGCTTTCGGATCCGTGCCCAACCGCTCCAAGGCCGCCTCATCGAGCCCCACCACGATCTCGCCGTCCAAGAGCGCGATCGTGGCCGGCACCGCTCCGCGCTCCCGCACGGCCGCTTCCACCTTGCGCGCCGTCTCCACGTTGACCGGATAGGGCATGCCCTGGGCGATGATGCTGGACTCCAGCGCCACGACGGGTTTCCCCGCCGCCAGCGCAGCGCTCACTTCGGGATGAACTCGCATGGGCAGCCGACGCCCGCCCGCCTCGGTCATGTTCCTCGCCTCTCTCTCCATCCGCTCTCCAAGCGTTGGCCAATTGCTCGCATGCATGGGCTTTCGCGCCACGTGTGTGTGTCCCCGCCGCGGGACGCCTTAGCGTGTGTGTCGACGCTGCGGGACGCCTTGGCGTGTGTGTCCACGTCTCGGGGTGCCTTGGCGTGTGTGCGTCAACGCCGCGGGGTGCCCTCAGGTCGACCCGAGGCGCTGGATCACGCGTGCCGCGGTCTGGACGCCCGCACGAGCGGCCTCCACCAGGGGGACGCCGTTGAGATAAGCCGCCAAAAACGCCGCGTCAAAGGCGTCGCCTGCGCCGGTGGTGTCCACGACCTGCAAGTGCTCGGCCGGCACGTGGTGCGCCTCGCCGCCGGCACGCACCCGGGCCCCGTCTTTGTCCAGCTTGAGCACCACCAAGGGAAACCGGCAGCTGAGCCGCTCAAGCATCTCGTCGGGGTCGCCGGCGCCCGCCAGCACCCGGCCCTCGTCGCGGTTGGGAAACACCATGTCCGCTAAGCTCATCCACTCAAGCACAGCCTCGGCCCCAGCGTCCTCGATGAGGGCGTACGAGGCCGGGTCCACGGCCACCGGGATGCCCAGCCGGCGGGCTTCCTGCATGGCCCACTGCGCGGCCGGGCGGGTGGCCGGGCGCAGGAGGGTATAGCCCGACACAAACAGCGCCCGCGGCGCCGCGGGCCAGTGGCGGCGGACAAAGCCCTCATCGAGCCTCCCGTTGGCTCCCACTTGGGGAAACATGGTACGCTCGCCGCGGGCGTCCACCAGCGCCGCCAAAGCCCCCGTGCGCTCGTTGGCCACCAGTTCGCCGGGGTAGCCCACGCCCGCCCTCCCCAGGGCGTCCAGGGCGACCGCTCCCAACGTGTCGTCCCCGACGCAGGCCAACAGCTGCACGGGCACCCCAATCCGGGCCAAATTCACCGCCACGTTGGCTCCTTGCCCGCCGAGGGCCAGCCGGATGACGCTGGCCGTGTCCGACGCGGGGCGGATGTCGCCGAGGGGCTTGATCAGGATATCGAGCATGATGTCGCCGATGACGACGACGGGACTGTTGGGGTTTGGCATGCTCCCCCTCTTCGTCGGCGGCGAGGCCGCCCCCTTCCCGCGCCGGAGGTTTCCGCTACTGAGGGGCCGTCGACGTTGCGCGCGGCACCTTTGCGAAACAAACAGGGACGGCCGCCTTGCCGGCGTGCCGCCCCTGTTTGTTACTCGGTCCCAGCGAGTTCCACCACGCCGACACCTTTGGGGTCCCAGCGAATGGTGGTGCCGTACGGCTCGGACAATGCCGCGAGGTGCCGGATAATGGCCTCTGCCCGTTCCGGCCCGGCCAAGTACGGCCTGCCCCGGCTTGGGCGAGGCTTCTGGAAGCCGAGCTCCACCGGGTAGAGCTCAAGCCTCGTCAAGACGCCGTCTTCCCACGTGCACACGGGCACGACGGTTTCCCAGTAGTGCCGCTCCGACGGGAAGCCCCGGGTATCGTTTTGGCTGCGGGCGTCGAACAGGTCGGCCACCGTCGCCTCCGGACCGAGGCCGAGGCGTTCGTAAAAGTCTGCCGGCTGGTGGCGTACCGTGTCGTTTTGGAAAATGAAGTTGCCGAGGCTGTAGAAGATCGGGGCGCCTTTGTAAATCTCGATGCCTTGCAGCACGTGCGGCCCGTGACCGATGACCGCATGGGCCCCCGCGTCGATGAAGGCGCGGGCGGCGGTCTCCAGGAACTCCGCCGGCCGCTCCAGGTCGCCCCCCCGCATCTCATGGGAATGAATGCTGACCAGCACCCAGTCCGCCTGGCGCCGGGCCTCGCGAACGGCGCGCAAATTTCCCTCGAGGTCGCCCTTGTGGGGTGTCGTCACCACCGCCGGCTTCTCGCCCACCACAAAGCGCCGTTCCAGGAAAGTCAGCGTTCCCTCGGGATCGGGCTGGCGGAAACCGAGCCGGACCCGCAGGCGGTCGCGGGCGCCGAGCTCCAGCTCCTCATCCAACTGGCGCAACACGCTCATTTGCTCGGCCGTGACGTAGGTGGTCGTCTCAAACCGCAGCGGGTTCAAGCCTGGCCGGCCCTGGACGTCGGGACGGCTGTCGCCGGCCCGGTTGAACTCGTTGAAGGTGGAGCACATGGCCACCAAAGCGACGCGCCCGGCGTTGGTTTCCAAGTACGCGGGACGGCGGGCCTCCGCCAAGTTGCGCCCGACGCCGGCGTGAACCGCGCCGGCCTCCTCCAGGGTGCGCAGGGTGGCAAACAAGCCTCCCTCGCCCCAGTCCAGGGTGTGGTTATTGGCCCAGGCATACAGGTTGAACGACAGCCACTGCAGTTCGCGAAAGATCGCCGGATAGGCGCACACCCACGTGCCGCCGCTTTGGGCCTGGGGATAGCCTTCGAAGTTGTGAAACAGCATCTCCATGTTGGTGAACCGCACGTCCGCGCTCTGCAGAATCTCCCGCAAGCGCAGGAACTCGGGTTCCGTGAAACAGGACAGCCGCTGGGTGATCAGGCTGTCCCCGGTGGCCGCCAACACCAGGCGGCCGCCCCGCGACTGGACCATCGGCGCAAACCTCCGTCCGCTCTTACTTGTCCGCCAGCCACGCCTCGGTGCTGAGCAGCGCCAAAACGGCCAGCCGGAGCCCGCCCCACACGGACGGGACTTCCATGTATTCCTGCAATGTGTGGGCGCCGCCGGCCCGCTTGATGCCAAAGACGACGGCCGGCAAGCCCAACGACTGCGGGATGTTGGCGTCGGTGCTGTTGGCCTCGCGAGTCAGCGTGACGCCCAGGCGTTCCGCCGCCGCTTGGACCAGCCTGACCAGCGGGTGGCCGGGATCGATCCGGCCGCCGGGCCGCTCACCGACGACGTCGATCTTCACGTCAATGTTCTGTTCTTCTTTTGCCGCGTTCTCAATGGCCCGCCGCACTGCCGCCTCGAGCTCCGCCAAGGCGGCGCCGTCCACGGACCGCAAGTCCACCACCATATTGGCCCGCTCGGCGATGGCGTTGACCGCGGTGCCCCCGCTCACGGTGCCCACGTTGAAGGTGGTCTTCGGATCCTCGGGCACCTTGAGCTGCGCGATGGCGGCGATGGCCCGGCCCAAGGCGTGCACGGCGCTGGGCCGGCCGAAGTCGCCCCACGAATGTCCGCCAGGCCCGGTGTAAGTGACCGACAGGCGCCGGCTGCCGACGGCCTCGGTGCCCAAAAACCCGATCCGGCCGTCCAGCACCAGGGTGGCGGCCACCCGGCGCTTGGCGCCCAAGCCCCGCTCAAAGAAGTAGCGCATTCCCCGCAGATTGCCCAGCCCTTCCTCGCCCACGTTGGCCAGGAAGACGATGTCCCGGCGCGGCCGGAAGCCCGCCTCCAGCAGTCCTCGGGCGATAAAAAGGAGCGCTGCCACATGGGTGCTGTTGTCGCCGACTCCCGGGGCATAGAACCTATCGCCTTCCCAGCGAACCCGCGTATCGGTTCCCTCAGGGAAGACCGTATCCAGGTGGGCGCTGATGACCAGCACCTCGTCGGCGCCCTGGGCGCTTGTCCCCCCTTGCCCTCCGCCGGCCGGGTAGACGGCGACCACATTGCCTTCCTCGTCGATGGAGACGTCGGTCAACCCAATGCGACGAAACGCGTCCGCGACAAACCGGGCCCGCGCTTCTTCCTTGAAGGGCGGGGCCGGCACCTCGGTGACGGCGATCAGTTGCTGGATATAATCCGATTGGTGCTCATCGATCCAGCGCTCCATCGCCCGGTAAACGGGCGACGCCAATGCCCGGTCGACCGCCCCGGCGGGGTCAAAACTATTCACGCCAGATTCCACCTTCCGCTTTGCGCGCTAACGGTTTCGCATTACCCCTGGTTCTTGTTCAGACGCATGCGGGGATCAAGCGCGTCCCGCAGCCCATCGCCCAACAAGTTGAAACCGAGCACCGTGATCAAGATCGCCAACCCTGGGAACACGCCCACCCACCAGGCCGTGCGCAAGAACTGACGTCCTTGGCTGATCATGCCGCCCCAGTCGGGTACCGGGGGCTGGGCGCCGAGCCCAAGGAAACTCAGACCGGCGGCCGACAAAATGGACGTGCCCACGCTCAAAGTGGACAACACCACGATGGGACCCAAGATGTTGGGCAAAATGTGCACCCAGATGATGCGGGAGTGGTTCGCGCCGATGGCCCGCTCCGCTTCCACGAAATCCATGGCCTTGGCGGAGAGCGTTGCGCCTCGCGCCATGCGCGCGAATTGCGGCACATGCGCGATGCCGACCGCGAGCATGACGTTGTTGAGCCCCGGGCCGAAGATGGAGACAACGGCGATGGCCAGCAAAATGCCGGGGAACGCCAGCAGCACCTCCATCACGCCCATGATCACGCGGTCCACCCAACCGCCGTAGTAGCCCGACACGAGCCCGAGAGCCGTACCGAGGACAAGACTGATGGCGGTGGCCGCGATCCCGACCATGAGGGAGATGCGGGCACCCCACACGACCCGGTCAAAGATGCCACGGCCCAGCTGGTCGGTGCCCATCCAATGTTCTTTGGACGGCGGCTTGAGCCGTGAGAGGAGATCCTGATCGTCATAGCCGTTGGGGGCAATGACGCCGGCAAAGATCGCCATCAGCGTAATGAATATCAGCAGCAGCCCGCCGACGCGAGCCGAACGGTGTCGGAGCAAACGTTTCAGTACCTGCACGGCTACCGCCCACTAACTGTATGTGATTCTGGGATCGACCAGCGAATAGAGCAAATCGACCGCCAGGTTTACCAGCACAAAGACCGCCGCGATGACCAAAATGCAGCCCTGCACCACGGGATAGTCCCGGGAAAGGATCGCGTTGACCAGCAAAGTGCCGATGCCGGGCCAGGCAAACACCTGCTCGGTGACGAGGGCGCCGCCCAAGAGGCTGCCAAACTGCAATCCCGCCATCGTGACCACCGGGATCAAGGCATTGCGCAGGGCGTGGCGATAAGTCACCCGCTGTTCAGACAGCCCTTTGGATCTGGCCGTGCGGATGTAGTCCAAGTCCAGCACCTGCAGCATGCTCGACCGGGTGATGCGGGCAAAGACGGCCGCCGCCGGGCTGCCGAGGGTGAGAGCCGGCATGATGATGGTGCGCCACCCTTCCAGCGTCAGCAGCGAACCGCCGCGGCCCGACGCGGGCAGCCAGCCCAAGTAGTAGGAAAACAGCAACATCAAGAGCAGTCCGAGCCAAAACGTGGGCATCGACACACCCAACAGCGCCATGCCCATCGAGAGGCCATCACCCGGCGAATTGGGCCTCCTCGCGGCAAACACGCCAACGGCGATGCCGAACGGCAAAGACCACAGGATGCTGGCCACCGCCAGCTCCACCGTGTACGGGAAACGGGCCGCGATTTCCTGGGTGACCGGCCGGCTCGTGCGGAACGAGTTGCCCAGGTCTAGCCGTAGGACTCCCATGAGAAACCGGCCGTACTGGACGTGCAGCGGATCGTTTAACCCCAGGCGCTCCCGGATGGCCGCGATGTCCTCTTCATAAGCCTCAGGTCCGGCCAGCAAGCGGGCCGGGTCCCCCGGGCTGAGGTGGAGTATGAGAAACACGGCCAACGACACGCCGAGAAGCACCAAGATCGAGCTCAGCAGCTTGCGCACCACGTACTGGGACAAGCTTCTTCCTCCCCAAGGAGGTGGAGGGGCATCCCCCCCACCTCCTAGGTGTTCGGCAGACGTTGCGGCCAGCCGCCGCCTGGACGGCCTACCGCGAGATCACGACGTCGGTGTAGGTATTGGGCAAGGACGGGCTCGGGTTGAAGCCTTGCACTTCCTTGCGGAAGATCCAGGTCCTGGACTCGTTGCCGACCCAGAAGAACCAGGCGTTCTCGTTGATGATGCGCTGGGCCTCGACGTAGAGCTCCTTGCGCGCCTCTTGGTCCGCGGTCCGCAGCGCCTGCTCGAGAATCGCGTCCAGCGCCGGATCGCTGTAGCCGCCGTAATTGCCGCGCCCGGCGGTCTTAGCCTTGGCGTCGGTGAAAATGGACGGCTCGGGGCTGGACTGGTTCCACCCGAGGAACGCGACCTGGTGCTGGCCGTTGCGGACCTCCTCCAGGTACGCCGCCCACTCCATCACCCGCACGCTGGCCTCGATGCCAAACCGGTTGAGCTGGTTGGCGACCGCGGCGGAGATGTCGGTGTCCATGAAGTAGCGGTTGTCCGAGGAGTGGATGACGACCCGCAGCGGCTGACCGTCCTTGGTCCACCGCCCCTGGGCGTTGCGCACATAGCCGGCTTCCGTCAGCAGCTGCGCGGCCCGCTCGGGATTGTACGGGTAGTTGGGCAAGACGCCAGGGCCCGGATAAGCCCAGGAAGCCGTGGGCACCACCGAGTCCGCGTACATGACGGTCGGTTCGGCCAGCGCGCTCACGATGAGCTGCATATCCACCGCGTGCTGCACCGCCTGGCGGACGCGGACGTCGTCAAAGGGCGGCCGAGTCACGTTGAACTCGAGGGCCCGGGTCCGGTAGGACGGCAGGTTGAGCACCACGATGTTGGGATTCCGCTCCAGCCGCTCCATGTCCGACTGGGGCGCGCGGCTGATGATGTGCACGCCGCCGGTCTCAAGCTCAATGACCTGGGTGTTGGCCTCCGGGATCACGCGGAAGACGAGCTTGTCCAGCTTGGGCCCGTTGCCCCACCAGTCGTCGTTGCGGGCCAACTCCACCCGCTGGCCCTTGACCCACGTATCCCACTTGAAGGGCCCCGTGCCCACGGGCTCGAAAGCGAACGCGTCGCCCTTTTCCTCAAAGGCCTTCTTGCTGGGGATGAAACCGGCGTTGGTCAGGACTACCTGCTCAAGAAACGCCGCGTTGGCTTCCTTGAGGTAGAAGACGACCGTGTACTCATCGGGCGTCTCGATGCGGTCAATGACGCTAAAGGGCGACTGGAAGTAGCTGTCCGGCCCCTGGCCCCGCTCAAAGTGCCACTTGACGACCTCCGCGTTAAACGGCGACCCGTCGTGGAAGCGCACGCCCTGCCGCAGGTGGAACGTCCATACCTGGCCCGAAGGGTCGCTCTCCCAGGCGACGGCCAGGGCAGGCTCAAGGCCGCCGTCCACGGTCCTGTTGACCAGGCGCTCAAAGATTTGATAAGCCACGTGGCTGGTGGTGTCGTCTTGGATCTTGACGGTGTCAAACTGCACCACGTCGGTTTCCAGGGCCACGACCAGCACCTGGGGCACCTGCGCGAACGCCGGTCCCGACAGAGCCACGATCCCTGCAAGTAGAAGCGCTGCGAACACTGCGAAGCTGTTCAAGCGCTTTGCCTTCATCGACTCGCCCCTCGCTTTCCTTTGTTGTTCGACAATTTCACAACTTAGTGGTTCTGATCCGCCATTCTGTTTCCAGCTGCCTCCGTCAAGCCCCCTTTTTACCGGCTGCCGCCCACCTTGCGCAGCACGCGCAGGTGATAGCGCACAGCGGGAATTCTGCCTTCCGCGTCCCGCAAGAAAAGAAACTCTTCCCGGCGGGCGCGGATGCGCATCTCAAAGTAGTCTGGCCCCAACCAACGCGCCGGGCTGGCGACGCCTTCGGATTCCGCCACCAGGCCACGCCCGTCTTCCGCTACCCGGATGCGCAGCTCCATGCCCTCGTCCGAACAAAAGACGCCGGCATACTCCTGCCAGTTGACGTCCGCAGGAGGATTTGCCGGCGGCTGCTCGGCGGCGGGCTCAAGCCCCAGCACGGTCCGGATGCCAGCCTCCCAGATGTTGAAACAAGGAACCTGAATCAAGTTGGCGAGAACGACGCCGCAAACGCCTTTCTCAGGTACGTAGCCGGCATAGGCGGCAATGCCTTTCTGGTTGCCACCGTGGCCGACGGCGGTGAGGCCGGGCGCCAGCGTGCGCACTTGCAGCCCGTAGGCGTACTGCAGCCCGGGCAAGTATTCGATGACCGGGCGGCGCATGCGCGCCACGGCGGCCGGCTGGAGTACCACGGCGTCACCCAAGCGGCCGCCCGCGACGTAGCAGGACAAATAGCGGATCATGTCGAGCACGTTCGAACGCAACGCCCCGGAGGCCTTGTAGGGTCCCCACTCGGGCCAGCCGGGATCCGCCACCACACGTCCCGGTTGCTCCTCGCTGCGCACGTACAGCTGGGCGACGGACGGGAACCGCTCCACCACGTCCGTCTCGATGGTTGATCGCCGCATCCCAAGCGGCTGCAGGATATGGCGTTCCACGTAGACAGGGAACGGCTCGCCGCTGACCCGCTCAATGACGGCCCCAAGCAGCGCATACGCATCGTTGGAGTAGCTGAACGTCTCGCCCGGAGCTGCCAGCATCTCATAAGGCTCTTCGGCCAAGTACGCGAGCAGGTCGTCAACGGCCTGCGGGATGGGCCGCGCCGGCCGCTCCGGGTGAGCCCGGAGCTGACCGCCGCGCCTGACCGGCAACGGCGGCAGGCCGCTGGTGTGGGAGAGCAGGTGATGCAGGGTGATACGCTCGGTCGCCTCCGGGTCGGACACCCGGAACTCGGGCAGGTGCCGCCGCACCGGATCGTCGACCGACAGTTTTCCGGCCTCCTCCAGCTGCAGAATCGCGGCCGCGGTAAAAGATTTGGTAACGGAAGCAACCCCGTAGACCGTGGCGGCATCGGCCGGGATGCCCTTCTCCCGGTCCTGCCATCCAAACCCGCGGGCGTACACGAGCTCGCCGTCCCGGGCAAAGGCGACGCTGACGGCCGGCACCTGCTCGGCCTCCATTACCTGAGCAACAAGAGCTTCAAACTCATCCCATGACGAGTGCTGCGAACGGGGTGTACGGCTTAGCATCGGTCTGTATCACCTCGTGCCCAGGTCCAGATCCCTTTGCGCAAAGTCCAGCATGACCGCCGCCATCAACTTGATCCCTTGCACGAAATCTTCCACGCGGATGTTTTCGTTGGGCGCGTGGTTGTTGGATGCGAAGTTGCCTACCCCCACCGACACAGCCGGGGTGCCAAAACGGTGGCAAACCTCGTACATGGGCCCGGTGCCCGCCGAACTGGGCAGGACGTTGGGCGCTTGCCCATACACCTTTTCCGCCATGGCCGCCACCGAACGAGCGATGGTCTCGCCAGGGCGGGTGCGGGCCGGATGCTCCAACCCCCACTCGATGACCTCGATGTCGCCGTAGCCGTGCTTCCGCAGGTGTTCCTTGAGCTGGGCCAAGATTTTGTGCGGATCTTGCCGGGGCACCAGGCGAAAATCCAACTTGGCCCGGGCCACGCTGGGCAGTACCGTCTTGCTGCCCTCGCCCTGATAACCCGAGGTCAACCCGCAGATGTTGCACGTCGGCGAGAAAACCAGCTGCCGCTTGAGGTCTTGACCCGTCACGCCGTTGACGAACGCGGGGATTTTGAGCCGCTGTTTCATGGCCTCCTCGCTGTACGTCATCTGGGCCAGCATGGCCTCATCCTGCTCGGTGGGCGGCTCGACGTCATCGTAGAAACCGTCGATTTGCACCCGGCCGGTCGCCGGATCCTTGAGGGTGTTGAGGGCCTGCACCAGCCGCCAGGCCGGGTTGGGCACGATGGCGGCGTTGGCGGAGTGCAAGTCCTGCGACGCCCCGCGGCAGACGAGCTCGACGTACAGGATCCCCTTAACGCCCAGGTAGACCTGCAGGCGCCCTTCCGCATCCTTGTAGCCAAACTCCCAGATGCAGCCGTCGGCCTGCAGCAAGTCCGGGTGGTTGCGGCAAAACTCGGGCAGGTGGACGCTGCCGATCTCCTCTTCCCCTTCGGCCACAAACTTCACCCGCAGGGGAAGCTCGCCCAGGGCCTGCTTGAGGGCGTGAACCGCCGCAATGCGGGCGATGAGGTTGCCCTTGTTGTCGGCCACTCCCCGGGCATACATGACGCCGTCGTGGATCTCGGCGCCGAAGGGGGGATAGTGCCACAGCTCTACCGGGTCTTCCGGCTGTACGTCATAGTGGTTGTAAAACAGCAGCGTGCGCGGGCTCGTGCCCGGGAACTCAGCGTAAACGACGGGAAAGCCGCTCGTCGGAACGAGTTGCACCGTGCCGCCGGCCTCTGCCGGGCCCGCCGCCAACGCCTCCAGGTAACGCCGCACCTGCTGCGCGGCCTCCTCCATGCCCCGGTTCTGTGCGGCCACGCTAGGGATCCGGCACAGCTCCTGCAACCACTGAACGTACAGGTCGCGGTGGTCGTCGACTACACGAAACACGTCGCCAAGTCGTTGGTCCAAATCCGTCATGAACGGCCTTCGCCTCCATGAAAAAGGTGCAGCAGGAGCTGGTCCGCTAATGGCCTCGGACGTCCGGCTGCAGGCTGGTTTCCGGGATGTAAATTAACGGGAATTATAAACCTGGGTTCACCGGGCAGTCAAGGGTGACCGGCAACGCGCCCTCTTGCCACGGGTTCGCAGGGATAGCCAATCCCCAGCCGCCGCAAGGCATCGAGCGCACGGTTCCCGGCATGTCATCCCCGACCCGGCTCAGGCAGGATGTCGCCCAGGACGACGGCGGGACCGTTGCGAGTGGGCGTATGTCCCTTTTCGCCGCTGCGCGGCCAACCCCTGCCATCGCGGGAAAGGATTTTTGACGGAGACCCCGAACGGACAGTCGAAATCAAGGGAGGACGAAGACGATGCCGGAGACTAGGCATGTTGACGGCCACGACCACCGCCCGATACGCCCTTACGGCCTGTGGGACAGCCCTATCGGCCCCTCCGTCATCGCGCAAGGGATCGGGCTCGAGGACGTGCAGTGGGACCCGGCCAGCGGCCGGCTCGTATGGCTGGAGAACCGCAGCGGGCGCGGGGTGTTGGTGGCGTCGGATCCCGGCGCAGGGGCCCCCAACGACCTCACTGCGGACTTGGATGTCCGCGCACAAGTCGGCTACGGCGGCGGCGCCTTCACGGTAGCCCACGGGCACGTGTACTTTGCCACTCGCGGCGGGCGGCTTTACCGCCAGCCGCTGGACGGCGGCCTGCCCAAGGCGTTGACGCCTGAGTTCGGCTTCCCCGCCTCCCCGGCGGTTTCCCCGGATGGCCGCTGGGTCGTGTATGTGCACAGCGATGGACACAACGACTGCCTCGCGGTCGTGGACAGCGAAGGCCGCCAGTGGCCGCAGAAACTGGTGCAAGGTGCCGACTTTTACATGCAACCCTGCTGGCACCCGGACGGACGGCGGCTGGCCTTTGTCTCCTGGAATCACCCCAACATGCCCTGGGACGGAACGACGCTGCACTTGGCCGAACTCGAAGAGGCCGGTGACAGCCTGCGGGCGATCAAGGTTCGCTCGATCGCGGGCGGCGAGGAGACGTCCATCTTCCAGCCCGCTTTCTCTCCTGACGGCCGGTGGCTCGCCTACGTGTCCGACGAAACTGGCTGGTGGCAAATCTACCTGCACGATCTGGAGACCGGCCAGCGCCGGCAGGTGACTGCCTATCCCGCCGAGCACGGCCGCCCCGCTTGGGTCCAGGGACTGCGGACCTACGGTTGGGCTCCCGGTTCCGAGGCGCTGTATTACGTGCGCAACGACGCCGGTTTCCATAGCCTGTGGCGGTATGACATGGCCACCGGTGAGCACAGCGAGATCCGCTGCCAGCAAAACGGCTACACCGTCCTGGAGCAGCTGGCGGTGGCGCCTGCCCCTCGCTCCGTTGCCGTCGAAGTCGGGCCGACGCGCCAGATCGCCTGCATCGCGTCGGGGCCCCGGATCCCGCCGCGGGTCGTGGTGATCGACGTCGAGCCCCCGGGGCAGCCGGCCGTTGTCGATACCCGGGGCCTGTGGAAGGTGCACGTGGTGCGGCGCAGCATGGCCGAAACGCTGCCAGCCGAGATGCTCTCGGAGCCCAGGCCTATCCAGTGGACAGCGCCCGACGGCACCACCGTCCACGGGCTGTACTATCCCCCGGCCAATCCGCGCTTTAGGGGCAACGGGCGGCCCCCGGCGGTCATCAACATCCACGGAGGGCCCACGTCGCAGGCGCTGCCCGGGTACGACCCTCGCGCGCAGTTTTTTACGAGCCGCGGCTACGCCTACGTCGCTGTCAATTACCGGGGCAGCACCGGCTACGGGCGGGCGTACCGGGACGCCTTGCGGGGGCAGTGGGGCGTGGTGGATGTGGAGGACGCGGTGGGCGCTGGCCGCTGCGTGGCCGAGGCCGGCCTCGCCGACGGGGAGCGCCTGGTCATCATGGGCGGCAGTGCCGGCGGGTACACGGTGCTGCAGGCGCTCATCCACTATCCGGGCTTTTTCCGGGCAGGGCTGTGCCTATACGGCGTGTCCAACTTGTTTACGCTGGCCGCCGACACCCACAAGTTCGAAGCCCGCTACCAGGACTCGCTGGTCGGCCCGTTGCCGGAGGCCGCGGCCGTGTACCGGGAGCGCTCGCCCGTGTTTCACGCGGAGCGGATCCGGGACCCGATCGCAGTCTTCCAAGGCGCCGATGACAAGGTGGTGCCCAAGAATCAAGCTGATGCCATCGTGGCGGCGCTGCGGGCTAGCCGCGTGCCGCATGAGTACCACGTCTACGAGGGCGAGGGCCACGGCTGGCGCAAACCCGAAACGATCGTTGCCTTTTGGAAGGCCGTGGACGACTTCTTGCGGCGGTATGTCATCTTTGCCTGACGCGTGCGTCGCTGTGCAGGGCGGGATCGGGCCCCTTGCGCCCGATCCCGGGTTCGCCCGACCCTGCCTGGGCTTTGGACGCCCAAAAAGGCCTCTCCCTCGCCCTGCACTATCCTTGAAAAGCTGGTGCGGGACGTTCTCGACACCCTGGAGCAGGCCGGCATCCAGCGGTGCGTCCTGGAGGTTGCCGACGACAACCCGCCGGCCCGGCAACTGTATGAGCGGCTTGGGTTTCAGTATGTGCGGCTGTTGCCCGACTACTACGGACCTGGGCGCCACGGCTGGCGGATGGCGCGCGGGACGCCCGCGGCGCTGCCACGAACGATAGCCGGCGGCGGGCAGCCGGCACAGTGACACGTCACCGTCCGCGGTCAAGGGGCCCGAGGCTTGGCTTGGTCCTGTGCGACATGGCCTGGTCCTGCGCCTTGAGGTAACGGTAAAGCTCCTCGGTAAGTCCAAAGCTTAGGCGCCGGCCCCGCCCGGACCGGTGAAACGCAAAAGCCACCTCTCGGAGGTCCGGATGGCCCCCGATGGTGCGGGCGACAAAGTCGCGCCAGTAGGCAACGCACTCTTGAACCTCAGGAGCTTCGGGACCGAGCTGCTGCTGGCAGCACCGCCGCAGCTGCTCGATGAAACCGGGCCACTTTGCTAGCAGTTCCTCTTGCTGATGCAAGCGGTCGCGGACTTGCTGCAGCTGTGCAAAGACTTCCTGGGTGACTGCGCTGCCCGCGAGCCCTTCGAGGAAATGCAGCATGGACTGGAACTCGTCGATAGACAGGCGGCCGTCCTGTTGCAGGCGCCTGCGCACCTCGGTCAAGCGGGCCATGAGGGCCTGGCGCTTTGCGATCTCCTCCCGCAGGCGCGCCAACTGCATGTCGATGAGCGTACCCAGATCGACCTTGGCCGTGGCTTTCAGCTCCTTAATCTGCGCCAGGGACAACCCCAGCTGCTTCAAGGCCGCGATCGCGTAGAGCTGGCCAACGCTGCGCTCATCGTAAAGCCGGTGACCAGCTTCGGTCACGTGGGCCGGCGGCAGCAGGCCGATGCGGTCGTAGTACTGGAGTGTGCGAACGGTTACCCCCGTCATCCGCGCCAACTCGCCGATTTTCATCCACCGGCGCATAACGACTCTCTCCCAAAGCAGCCGGCCGGGATAACGGTGGGA
Organism: Firmicutes bacterium ZCTH02-B6; assembly: GCA_002159155.1. Classification (GTDB taxonomy): domain Bacteria; phylum Bacillota; class Limnochordia; order Limnochordales; family ZCTH02-B6; genus ZCTH02-B6. The sequence goes on along the minus strand of LZRQ01000050.1, from coordinate 2,964 downwards.
CTGGTCGGTTGTTGGGGTTCCGGCATCCCGCCGCCAGCTCGAGGCCCAGTCATGTCAGTCCCATGCCCCCACTTTTCGCTTAAGGTCCACGACAGCCTGGAGGTCGCCACCGTCATACCGGTACTTCCTCCCACACAGCCCGCACTCCACCTCGAGCCCATCCTCCTGGGCAATGGCGCGCTCAAGCTCCTCAAGGTCGCACGCGGCCAACAGGCCGCGCAGCATTTCTTTGGAGCAGTAGCACTCGGACCGGACGGCGCCCCGGCCCACAACACGGGCAAATGATGCGAAGACGCTTTCGATATCATCCCAAGCGGTCGTTTGAAGGCGGGCGCTTGCTTCCTGGACGCGTTTCACCAATGCACGAACGCTCGCATGAACGGCCGAGGGCAGCGGTTGGACCAGGCATCCCCGGATGGGCTCCGCTGTCGTCCACGAGTGAAACACCGTCTCGAGCTGTTCGCTCTGCCGGTAAAAGTGCGTAAAGCATTGGTCCAGCGAATCCTGGGGGAGTTCTACGGTACCTGTGAACATCCCGCCCGTCCAGCTGCCGCGCGTGATGGACAAGGTCGCCCCCTCGCCCACTAGTTCGCGTGGGTCGCCGTCAAAAGTACGCAGGGCTTCGGAAAAGGAGCAATGGATGTTGCCCAGTCCATCCACGGCCGCGTGGCAAAAGCGGCCTTCGCCGCGAAACCTCAAGTTGACGCTTACGCGCTCCTCCTCACCGAGCAGGCCCCGCAGCAGCGCGCAGTTGGTATAGATCTGCTTGTACAATTCTTGCGCTGCATGTGCTGTCACCTCGCGCAACCTTGAGGTTCGCAACGGTTCCGTAACATCAACGACCACCAGCCGCACTTGGCCGTCGCTGCTGAGCAGCCGGATGAGATTCTCGGCCGTGACACTCCCGGGCGTGAGTTTCCTAGGCATGCCGGCCACCTCCCACCGGCATCATGCACCATAACGTTGCGTCAGGTTCAAGCCCTCGCTGCGCGTGGAGATCGGAGGACGAAAGGTTCAACCTCGAAAGGGTCCGGGTCAGAGGGTTCCGGCTGGAGCGGTTTGGGTGGCGGTTTAGGTGCAGGATCGTTTAGTTCATACGGTGGCCGTTGCCGACCGGGGTTTCACCGTTGCCGCCCCGACCCTCGGCCGAAAGAGCGCGCAGCAGGGTTTCCCGCAGCTCGTCAAACGCGACAGGTTTCACCAAACATGCGTGAAACCCGGCTTCCTGGAAACGGGCGCTGCTGGGCGCTTCCACGAGGCCGCTTAAGGCCAGCGCCGGCACTCGTTCCATGCCGGGCAACGCTCGCGCCCGCCGGAGAAACTCGTAACCGTCCATCCCGGGCAGGCTGAGGTCGCAGATGATGACATCCGGCGGGGGGTTTTCCTCCAGGTGAGCGAGGGCTTCCTCCGGCGAAGCTTTGGCCGTCACGTGGCAACCTTCCCACTCCAGCACTTCCGCCATGGCCTCCAGCAAGTCCCGGTGGTCGTCCACCAACAGCACCCGCACGCCTACTAAGGTTTCCAGCGGGGGTTGCCAGCGGCGGGCAGCCTGGTCCAACGCCCGTTCGATGGTGGGGGCGAGCCGCTCGACGGCTCCCTTGGACACAAAGCCATGGGCGCCCGGCGGCATCACCCGCTGGGCATTTTGCTCGCCGCCGTGCTGGCCGTACACGATGAACGGCAGATGACCGTCAGCTTCCGAAACCATGGTGAAGGCGGCGTGGGGACTCAACCCGGGCACACCGTCGCAGCAGACCACTACGTCCCAATTCTGCTCCGCCAGGGCGGATTGCAACGTTGACCTGTCCTCTACCTGCCGGTGCGAGGGCTCGAAGCCATGGCGCTCCAGTTGCCCGATGATCAAATTCACATCGTCGCTGTTCTCTTCGATGAGCAAGATGCGCAGCGCTCTGGGCATGTGGACACCCCCTGGCCACAGTTTGGATTCAGGCGTTAGGGCGGCGTCTGAGCACCCGAGCTTATCCCCGCCAGCGCTGGCGCTATCCCCCGCCTGTTTTGGTAAGGACCGTTTCGGACATGCGACGCCTTGACGCGCGCCCTCACATTATAATCCTCTTGAATGCGGTTTCACAAGTATTATTGTCAACCCTACGATATTTTCTCTGTTTTACTGCACATCTCCGTCAACGAGGCAGGGGGGCGAGGCGTGCTTGGGGACTTCAATTTCCGAAGCCGCCTGTGCGAGCGGCACATCTGTGAACCGCACGCCGGGACGCGGCGAGGAACATGCGGGAGGATGGCCAATTTCTTAAACATGAACGTGTTGCGCCACGGACGGCGCCAGCCGTCGTCAGTTCTTGTCGCTATTCTTGCCCTGGTCATTCCGGGGATCTGGGTTGGGCTCACCCTAGGGGGGTGGCTAGCGCCGGCCGCGGCGGCGCAGACCTCCGTCCCCTCGACCGGCGCCTTGGTCGCCGCCCCTGCCGTCCCCTGGACAGAGCTGGCCTGGGAGCCTATCGGCCCGGGCACCTATCACGCGTCCTTCACCCTGCAGAAACATGACGCCGTGCAGCCGGTGCACGTCGTTCGCGTCGATCCCGGCCACCCGTACGTGGGGTTTGAGGGCGCGCTGGGGCAAGGCACCGCCGGCGGCGTTGGGACCGTGCTGAGCCAGGCCCTTGCACGGCAAGCCCCCGGCCGAGCGGTGATCGCCGCGATCAACGGCGACTTTTTCTACTCCTCGCCCATCGGCGGCCTGCCGGTCGGCCTGCACATGGAGAACGGCGAAATCGTCACGAGCCCCAGCGGCACGCCGGCTTTCGGCGTGAGACACGACGGACTGCCGGTCATAGGGGTGCCGGAAATGCAAGCCCGGGTGTGGCTGGATGATGGCGGCGGAAGCGACCCACTGGCCGCGGATTCTTTGTTTGAAATCCCGGGCCAAAGGAGCGTTGACCTCCTCAACAGGCCGCTTTCCGGCCTCTCGCTGGCCCTGTACACGCC
>LZRQ01000049.1 GCA_002159155.1 Firmicutes bacterium ZCTH02-B6 | reverse complement strand
CCCGGCGACAACGTGCAGATGACGGTGGAGTTGATCACGCCCATCGCCCTTGAGGAAGGCTTGCGGTTCGCGATTCGCGAGGGCGGCCGCACCGTCGGCGCCGGCGTCGTCACCAAGATCTTGGCGTAAGGAGGTTAGGCCCGGGCCGACGTGGATCGGGCCGGGCCATCATGGGCCGATGAGGCGGGAGGTTGCCCGGGCGCCTGCTCCGGCCGCCCGGGGGAATTTCCGCGGCAGGCCCCGCCGCTTTGAGCGGCAAGAGGAGGCAAGCTGGTTGTCATGAAGCAGAAGATCCGGATTCGGCTGAAGGCCTTTGACCACAAGCTGTTGGACAGCTCGGCGGAGCGCATCGTCGAAACCGCCAAGCGTACGGGGGCGCTAGTGTCCGGGCCGGTGCCGCTGCCAACGGAGCGGCACGTGTTTACGGTGCTCCGCTCGCCTCACATCCACAAAGATTCGCGTGAGCAGTTCGAGATGCGCACTCACAAGCGGCTCATTGACATTTTGGAGCCGACGCCCAAGACGGTGGACGCGCTGATGCGCCTGGACCTGCCCGCCGGGGTGGATATCGAGATCAAGCTGTAACAGTCTAGGCTGGAGCAGCCTGTCGGAAGCCACCCCACACGGGGCAAGTCTGGGCAAGGGAGGTGCAACGGGATGCCCAAGGGCATTCTCGGGAAGAAGCTTGGCATGACGCAGATCTTTGACGAATCCGGGCATGCGGTGCCGGTCACGGTCATCGAAGCCGGCCCGTGTGTTGTTGTACAAAAGCGCACCGCCGAGCGGGAAGGCTATACGGCCCTGCAGTTGGGTTTTGGGGAAGTGGCCGAAAAGCGGGTTAACAAGCCCATCAAGGGCCACTTTAAGGCGGCGGGTGTGAAGCCGACCCGCTATTTGCGGGAAGTGCGGGTGCGCGAGGGCGAGGAGTTTGCTAACCTCGACGTTGGTAGTGAGATCAAAGCCGACGTGTTTAGCGCTGGAGAGTACGTGGACGTCGTCGGCGTGACCAAGGGCAAGGGCTTCACCGGTGTGATTAAGCGGCACAATTTCAACCGCGGTCCCATGTCTCATGGTTCCATGTACCACCGGCGAGTCGGTTCTCTCGGGCCGCAGGGGCCCCAGCGCGTGCTGCCGGGCCGCCGGATGGCCGGCCGGATGGGCAGTGAGCGCCGCACGATTCAAGGACTCAAGGTGGTGCGGGTCGACGCGGACCGCAACCTGATCCTCGTGCGCGGCTCGGTGCCGGGTCCCCGGGGCAGCCTCGTGCTGATCCGGGAAACGGTGAAGCACAAGTCGTGACCGATGGGGTTTGGAGGCGACCTAACGATGCCAAGGGTTACAGTTTATAACCAGCAGGGCCAGCCCGTCGGCGAGATCGAGCTTTCGGAGACCGTCTTTGCTGCCGAGGTTAACGAGGCGTTGCTGCACCAGGCCGTCGTCATGTACCTTGCGAACCAGCGTCAGGGGACCGCATCGACCAAGACCCGCGGTGAGGTCAGCGGCGGCGGGCGCAAGCCGTGGCGGCAAAAGGGTCTCGGTCGAGCCAGGCACGGCAGCATCCGTTCGCCCATTTGGGTCGGCGGCGGCACTGTGTTTGGTCCGAAGCCTCGGGACTACCGCCAGTCGATGCCTAAAAAGGCGCGCCGGGCGGCGCTGCGTTCGGCTTTGTCGGCCAAGGTGCGGGAAGGTGCTCTGATCGTTCTTGACGATCTCCAACTGGCCCAACCCAAGACCAAGGAGATGGCTGGCGTTCTCCAGCGGCTGTCGGCGGACCGCAAGCCCTTGATTGTGCTGGCGGAGCGCAACGCCAATGTGGAGCTTTCCGCCCGCAATTTGCCAGGTGCGGGCACCGCCCAGGCCGAGGACATCAACGTGTACCAGGTGCTGGCCCACGATCGGCTCGTCATGACCCGGGCTGCCGTGGCCAAACTGGAGGAGGCTTTGGGGTAATGGACCCGCGCGATGTCATCAAGCGGCCGCTGGTGACCGAGAAGGCCACCGAGCTGATGCAACAGGGCAAGTACGTGTTCGAGGTAGACCGGTCGGCCAACAAGACCGAGATCAAGCGGGCGGTGGAAACCATCTTCAACGTGAAGGTGGTTAAGGTCAACACCGTCCGCGTGCGGGGCAAGCTGCGCCGCCAGGGCCGCTGGGTTGGCCGTACGCCTGACCGCAAGAAGGCCGTCGTAACTTTGCAGGAGGGGCAGCGGCTCCCGATTTTCGAGGGGCTCTGATGGTGAGGAGGTAACAAGGTTATGGCGATCAAGAAGTACAAGCCGACCTCGCCCGGCCGTCGCGGCATGACGGTGGCGGACTTCTCGGAGATCACCAAGACGGAGCCCGAGCGATCCTTGGTGGAGCCGCTGCGGAAGACGGGCGGCCGCAACGCACAAGGCCGTGTCACCGCGCGCTTCCGGGGCGGCGGGCACAAGCGGCTGTATCGCATTATTGACTTTAAGCGGGACAAGGACGGCGTGCCGGCGACCGTTGCGGCAATCGAGTACGATCCAAATCGCTCGGCTCGCATCGCGCTTCTGCACTATGCGGACGGCGAAAAGCGGTACATCTTGGCTCCGTTGGGCCTAAAGGTCGGCGACAAGGTGGAGTCGGGCCCTAATGCCGACATTCGGCCGGGCAATACGCTCCCGCTCAGCCACATTCCGGTCGGAACGTTGGTGCACGCGGTGGAGCTCAAGCCCGGCAAAGGTGCGCAGTTGGTTCGCAGTGCCGGGACCGCCGCTCAGCTGATGGCCCGCGAGGGGCGCTACGCTACTCTGCGGCTGCCGTCGGGAGAGTTCCGCAAGGTGCTGGTGGAGTGCCGGGCGACCGTCGGTCAGGTGGGGAATCCCGAGCACGAGAACGTGGTGCTGGGCAAGGCTGGCCGGAGCCGCTGGCTCGGGCGGCGGCCTCACAACCGCGGTGCTTCCATGAACCCGGTGGATCACCCGCACGGCGGCGGCGAAGGTAGGGCGCCCGTCGGGAGGCCGGGTCCGGTAACGCCGTGGGGCAAGCCGACCCTGGGAGCTCGCACGCGCAAGAAGAAGAAGCAATCTGACGCCTTAATCGTGCGGCGGCGCAAGTAGGCCGGCGTGGGAGGAGGTTGGCCATGGGCAGGTCAAGCAAGAAGGGGCCGTACGCCCATCCGAGTCTGCTCAAGAAGATTCGGGACATGAACGAATCCGGGGAGAAGCGGGTCATCAAGACGTGGTCCCGCGATTCCACCATTTTCCCCGAGTTCGTCGGGCACACCATCGCGGTGCATGATGGGCGGCGCCATGTGCCCATTTACATCACCGAAGAAATGGTGGGCCACAAGCTCGGAGAGTTCGTGCCTACCCGGACGTATCGCGGCCACGCCGGCAGCACCGAGCGCACGACGCGAGTCCGGTAAGGCCGGCAGGAGGGAAGGACGATGGAGGCGAGGGCGGTTGCCCGATATGTGCGAATCTCGCCCCGTAAGGCGCGGCAGGTGACGCGGATCATTAAGGGCAAGCCTGTCAACGAGGTCCTGGCCATGCTGCGCTTTACGCCCAAGCGGGCCGCACGAGTGGTGGAGAAGGTGGTCAAATCTGCGGCCGCCAATGCCGAGAACAACTACGACATGAACGTGGATCAGCTGGTGGTCGCCTCCGCGTACGTGGACGAGGGCCCGTCGATGAAGCGGATCATGCCGAGGGCCCGGGGGCGCGCGGACCGCTATCAAAAGCGGATGAGCCACATTACGGTCATCGTGCGGGAGCGCCAGTAAGGAGGAGTCGACTTTGGGGCAGAAAGTACACCCCTACGGGTTGCGGCTGGGAATCATTAAGGATTGGCAGAGCCGCTGGTACGCCAACAAGAAGGACTACGCGGATCTGCTGCATGAGGACCTGCGCATCCGGAAGCACATTAAGGCACGCTTCTTCACGGCAGGCGTTTCCCGTGTTGACATCGAGCGGGCGGCCAACCGGGTCAAGGTGACCATCCATGCGGCGCGGCCCGGGATGATCATCGGCAAGGGCGGCGCCGAGGTGGACCGTCTCCGGAAGGACCTGGAGCAGGAGACGGGCAAGCAAATTCAGATCAACATCGTGGAAATCAAGGTGCCGGAGCTGGACGCGCAGCTGGTGGCGGAGAACATCGCCTTCCAGCTGGAGCGCCGGGTTTCGTTCCGCCGGGCCATGAAGCAGGCCATGCAGCGCGCCATGAGACTGGGCGCCCAGGGCATCAAGGTGATGATCTCTGGCCGCATCGCCGGTGCAGAGATCGCCCGGACCGAGTGGTCGCCCGAAGGCTCGATCCCCCTGCAGACGCTGCGGGCCGATGTGGACTACGGATTCGCGGAGGCGGGTACCACGTACGGCCGCATCGGCGTCAAGGTGTGGATCTACAAGGGCGAAGTGCTGCCGGAGCGCAAGGCCCTGGCGGCTGTGCCACAGGGAGGCGAGTAAGCGGTGCTGGTTCCACGCAAAGTCAAGTACCGTAAGCAGTTCCGCGGCCGGCGCCGGGGCGTCGCCCATCGGGGTACCACCGTGCAGTACGGTGAGTTTGGCCTGCAGGCGACGACGGCGGGTTGGATCACCAGCAATCAGATCGAGGCGGCTCGTATTGCCATGACTCGCCACATGCGGCGCGGCGGGAAGGTGTGGATCACGATCTTTCCCCACAAGCCGGTTACCAAGAAGCCGGCGGAGGTCCGCATGGGCGGCGGTAAGGGTTCGCCGGAGTTTTGGGTCGCAGTGGTCAAGCCTGGCCGTGTGATGTTTGAGGTCGGCGGCGTGGCGCCGGAAGTGGCCAAAGAGGCCCTTCGCCTGGCTTCCCACAAGCTGCCGGTGGGAACGAAAATCGTAGAGAGAGCGCGCGTCGCGGGTGGTGAGGCGACATGAAGGCGGAGGAAGTGCGGGAGTTGAGCAACGAGGAACTGGACCGCAAGCTGGCCGAGCTGAAGGAGGAGCTATTCAACCTCCGCTTCCAGCTGGCCACGGGGCAGCTGGATAACCCGATGCGGGTGCGGGCCGTGCGCAAGGACATCGCCCGGATCCACACCATCCGGCGGGAGCGGGAACTGAACATCCGCCGCTAGCATCCGCGGCGTGACGAGGAGGGATTGTCGGTGACGGAAACCAAGCGGGGCATGCGCAAGACCCGGGTCGGAACGGTCGTCTCCGACAAGATGGACAAGACCGTGGTGGTCGCCGTCGAGCGAGTGGTGACCCACCCGTTGTATAAGCGGACTTTGCGCCGCACCAAGAAGTATAAGGCCCACGACGAGGATAACTCGTGCCGCGCCGGGGACGTGGTTCGGATCATGGAGACTCGTCCCCTGAGCAAGGAGAAGCGCTGGCGCGTCGTCGAGATCATCCGCCGGGCTCAGTAAGGGAGGCCGACTGCGGTGATTCAGCAGGAGTCGAGGCTCAGGGTGGCCGACAATACCGGCGCCAAAGAGCTGTTGTGCATTCGCGTGCTGGGCGGCAGCCGCCGGCGGTACGCGCGGGTCGGCGACGTGATCGTGGCGTCGGTCAAAGAGGCCACGCCCGGCGGCGTGGTCAAGAAGGGCGACGTCGTGAAGGCGGTGGTGGTACGCACCACCAAGCCGACGCGGCGGCCGGACGGCACCACGATCCGGTTTGACGAGAATGCCGCCGTAATCATCAACGAGCAGGGCAACCCCCGCGGGACGCGCATCTTCGGGCCGGTGGCCCGGGAACTGAGGGAGCGGGATTTCATGCGGATCGTGTCCCTGGCTCCGGAAGTGCTGTAGGGGAGGACACGAGATGGCTCGCAAGGTGCTGGCGAAACCGGTCAAATTGCACGTGAAGAAGGATGACCTGGTGATGGTCATCCAGGGCGACGACAAGGGCAAGACCGGCAAGGTGCTCGAGGCGCGACCCCGCGAGAACCGGGTCGTCGTGGAAGGCGTCAACATCCAGAAGCGGCACATGCGCCCGACGCGCACGAATCCGCAGGGCGGCGTCGTGGAGCGGCCGGGGCCCATCGCGGCCAGCAACGTCATGCTGGTCTGCCCCCATTGCAAGCGGCCGTCGCGGATGCGGCGCCACCGCGGGGAAAAGGGTGCGGTGCGCGTGTGCGTTCGTTGCGGCAAGGCGATTGACTAGCGCAAGGGAAAGGAGGGGCGGGAGTGTCGCGGCTTAAGGAAAAGTACCTCAACGAAGTGGTACCTGCGCTGAAGGAGCGTTTCGGATACAAGAGCGTGATGCAGGTGCCTAAGCTGGAGAAGATCGTTCTCAACATGGGCGTCGGCGAGGCGGCCCAGGACCCGAAGGCGCTGGATGGCGCGATGGCTGACCTGATGGCCATCAGCGGCCAGAAGCCGGCCGTTACCCGGGCCAAGAAGTCCATCGCCGCGTTCAAGATCCGGGCCGGGATGCCCGTCGGGTGCAAGGTGACCTTGCGCGGGCAGCGGATGTACGACTTCCTTGACAAGCTGATCAACGTGGGCCTGCCCCGCATCCGGGACTTCCGGGGCGTCTCGCCCAAGGGTTTTGACGGGCGCGGCAACTACAGCCTGGGACTGCGGGAGCAGCTGATTTTCCCGGAGATCAAGTACGACAAAGTGGACAAGATCCGGGGGCTGGACGTCATCATCGTGACGACCGCCAAGACGGACGAAGAAGCTTACGCCTTGCTGTCGGAACTGGGGATGCCCTTCCGGGCGGCATGAGAGAGGTGAAACCATGGCGAAGAAGTCGATGATTGCCAAGGCGAAGCGGCCGCCCAAGTACAGCACCCGCAAGGTCAATCGCTGCCGCATCTGCGGCCGCCCCCGCGGGTACATGCGGCGGTTTGCCATGTGCCGCGTGTGCTTCCGTACCCTGGCCCACCGCGGTCAGATCCCCGGCGTGGTCAAGGCCAGTTGGTGAGGGAGAAAGGGGTGGAAGGAACATGGTGATGACCGACCCGATTGCGGATATGTTGGCGCGGATCCGCAATGCCAATTTGGTGTATCATGAGTCGGTGGACATTCCCGCGTCCAACCTGAAGAAGGAATTGGCCCGTATCCTCAAGCAGGAGGGCTATATCCGCGACTACCGCGTTATCGACGACGGGAGGCAGGCCATCGTGCGCATTTATCTCAAGTACGGGGCCAACAAGCAGCGGGTGATTTCCGGGCTTAAGCGAATCAGCAAGCCCGGCCGCCGCGTGTACGCCAGCCGGGACGAGATTCCACGGGTGCTCGGCGGGCTCGGCGTGGCGGTGCTGTCCACGTCCCAGGGCATCATGACGGATAAGGAAGCCCGGAAGCTGGGCGTGGGCGGCGAAGTCATCTGCTACGTCTGGTAGCGGCGCGAGGGAGGTAACGGTTGTGTCACGCATCGGGAAGCAGCCGATCCCGATTCCGGCTGGGGTCGAGGTGCGGCTGGAGGGCAATACGGTGCGGGTGAAAGGCCCCAAGGGCGAGCTGTCCCGGACGCTGCACGACGCGGTGCAGGTCGCGGTCGACGACGGACGGGTTCTCGTCACCCGCGCTTCCGACGAACCCGAGCACCGGGCCTTGCACGGTCTCACCCGCACCCTTGTGGCCAATATGGTCAAGGGTGTGACCGAGGGCTACGAGAAGCGGCTGGAGATTAGCGGCGTCGGCTACCGGGCCAGCAAGCAGGGTGACAAGCTGGTGCTGGCGATGGGCTTCTCCCATCCGGTGGAGTTTGAGCCGCCTCCGGGCATCCAGTTTGAGGTTCCGGTGCCCACCCAGATTACGGTCCGCGGTATAGACAAGGAACTGGTGGGCGAAATCGCGGCGCGGATCCGCCGCGTGCGCCCGGTTGAGCCGTATCTGGGCAAGGGTATCCGGTACGAGGGCGAGCACGTGCGCCGCAAGGCCGGGAAGGCCGGTAAGGTCGGCGGCAAGGGCGGCGGCAAGGGCAAGAAGTGATGCTGGAGGGATCGGCACGTGGCCAGGCTGACGCGCGTTGAGGGGCGCAAGCGGCGCCATATGCGCCTGCGCCGTAAGATTCAGGGGACGCCGGAGCGCCCCCGTCTGTCGGTTTATCGCAGTTTGAAGCACATGTACGCCCAGATCATTGACGATACGCGGGGCCACACCCTCGTGGCCGCCTCCACCCTGGATCCGGAGCTGCGGGGGCGCCTGGAAAAGACCGGCAACGTGGACGCCGCTCGTGAGGTCGGGCGCCTGCTGGGACAGCGCGCCGTGAGCCAGGGGATCACCAAAGTGGTGTTTGACCGGGGCGGCAACCGCTACCACGGGCGGGTTAGCGCCCTGGCGGAAGGCGCCCGCGAGGCGGGGCTTGAGTTTTGACAGGGGAGGTGGAGGCCCATGCGTAGTGATCGGAGCAAGCGCGACAACCAGCCGGAGCTGGAGGAGCGAGTAGTCTGGATTAACCCGGTTTCCAAAACCGTGAAGGGCGGGCGCATCCGCCGGTTCGCAGCGCTGGTGGTCGTTGGCGACGGAGCCGGCCGCGTCGGAGCAGGCGTCGGCAAGGCTCGTGAAGTTTCTGAAGCGATTCGGAAAGGGACCGAGAAGGCCAAGCGCGACATGCAGACGGTGCCTATTATCGGCGCCGGCACGCTGCCCCATGAGGTGGGCGCTCGCTTCAGCGGGGCGTATGTGTTCCTGAAGCCCGCTTCGCCGGGTACGGGCGTCATCGCTGGAGGCCCGGTGCGGGCTGTGCTGGAGTTGGCGGGCGTCAAGAACGTGCTGAGCAAGTCGCTTGGTTCCAACAACCCCATCAACGTGGTGCGGGCGACGCTGAAGGGCTTGGCGCAGCTGCGTACGGTGGAGCAAGTGGCGGCGCTGCGGGGCAAGTCCGTCGAGGAGATCGTCGGTTAGGAGGGCTCGCGATGCCCGGGCAGTTGAAGATCACGTGGAAGAAGAGCGCGATCGGCTACGCGCAGGACCAGAGGGATACGCTGCGCGCGCTGGGGCTGCGCCGGCTCAACCACACGGTGGTGAAAGAGGACACGCCGACGGTGCGCGGGATGGTATACAAGGTCCGGCACCTGGTCGAAGTGGAGGAAGTGTGAGATGAAGCTGCACGAACTGCGTCCAGCTCCGGGTGCGCGCCGGGATACCAAGCGGGTCGGCCGTGGCATCGGGTCCGGTAAGGGGAAGACCGCTGGCCGCGGCACCAAGGGGCAAAAGGCTCGCTCGGGCGGGGGCAAGGGGCCGGCGTTTGAAGGCGGTCAGACGCCGCTCGTCCGCCGCATGCCCAAGCGCGGTTTCACCAACGCGCCGTTCCGTCGTGAGCTGGTCGTCGTTAACCTGGAAGCCCTCAACCGGTTTGAGCCCGGGACGGTGGTGACGCCGGAACTGTTGTTGGACAATCGCGTGGTTCGGAGTGTGAAGGACGGCATCAAGGTGCTGGGTGACGGCGAGCTGACGCGTCCGCTGACGGTTCGCGCCCACGCCTTCAGCAAGGCCGCGGCGGCAAAGATCGAGGCTGCCGGGGGCACGGTCGAGGTGATCTGAGTGCTGGACGCGCTGAGAAACGCGCTCAGGATCCCGGAGTTGCGTCGGAAGATCCTTTACACGCTGGGCCTGTTGGCGGTGTTTCGCATCGGGTCCTTCGTGCCTGTACCCGGCGTCAATGCGGTGGCGCTGGCGGAGCAGCTGGGCGTGGCCGGGGGCAACATTTTCGGGTTTTTGAACCTGTTTTCCGGCGGCGCCCTTGGGCGATTTACCGTGTTCGCCATGGGCGTGAACCCCTACATCACCGCGTCCATCATCTTGCAGCTCCTAACCATCGTCATCCCTCGCCTTGAGGAGCTGGCGAAGGAAGGGCCGGAGGGGCGCAAGATCATCCAGCAGTACACCCGCTATGGGACCATCGTACTCGGGATCATCCAGGCCATCGGCATCACGGCGCTGGCCCGCAATTGGGGGGTTCTCACAAATCCCAACGCGTTCACGTTTATCAGCATCGTGGTGACGCTGACCGCGGGCACGGCGTTCCTTATGTGGCTTGGTGAGAAAATCACCGAGCACGGTATCGGCAATGGTATTTCACTGATCATTTTTGCCGGTATCGTGGCCGACATCCCGGTAGGCACGTTCAACATTTTCCAGGCTATCGGCGAGGGCGGCGTCAACCCGTTCAGCCTGCTGTTCTTCCTGGTGGCAGGAGTGTTGGTTATCATGGCCGTCATCATGGTGCAGCAGGGCGAGCGGCGCATCCCGGTGCAGTATGCCAAGCGGGTTGTCGGGCGGCGAATGTACGGCGGCACGACGACGCACATTCCCATGCGGATCAACCAGGCGGGCGTGATCCCGGTCATTTTCGCGTCGTCGGTGCTGTTTTTCCCGCTGACCCTCGCACAGTTCGTCCCGTCCATTGCCCCGTTTGTGGACCGGGTGATAGGAATTGGGACCTTTGGGTATAATTTACTGTACTTCCTGCTGGTGTTGTTCTTCACGTACTTCTATACCGCGGTGACGTGGAATCCCATTGACGTCGCCGAGAACATGAAGAAGTACGGCGGGTTCATTCCGGGCCTGCGGCCGGGCAAGCCGACCGCACAGTACCTGGATCGGGTTCTCAGCCGGCTGACGCTGGCCGGTGCGTTGTTCCTTGGTGTCATCGCCGTCATGCCCTACGTAATGGCGGCCATCACCCGGATGCCCACGTCGTTCCTGTACTTTGGGGGCACCGGCCTGCTCATCGTCATTGGCGTTGCCCTGGACACGATGAAGCAGATAGAGGCGCAGCTTCTCATGCGCCACTATGAGGGCTTCCTCAAGTAGGGATCCCGGCCGGATGGAGGCGATGACGTGCGGCTGGTCATGCTGGGGCTGCCCGGAGCGGGCAAAGGAACCCAAGGTGAGCTGTTGGCACAGCGCCTAGGCATCCCGCGCATCTCTACGGGGGACATGTTCCGGGCGGTGCTGAAGTCGGACAGCGACTTAGGCCGCCGGGTTAAGGCCTACGTGGAACGGGGAGAGCTGGTGCCGGACCATTTGACGGTGGCCCTGGTGGAGCAGCGGCTGGCGCAAGCGGATGCCCGGGCGGGGTTTGTGCTGGACGGTTTCCCGCGCACGGTGCCCCAGGCTCAAGCCCTGGATGAGAAACTCTTGGAGGCCGGGAGACCGCTGCATGCGGCCATCTACATTAACGTGCCCCAGGAGGTGGCCATCCGGCGCATCGCTAGTCGCCGCGTGTGCTCGCAATGCGGGGCGACCTACAGCCAGGAGCAGGTGGCCGCCGACGGGTCCTGCCCAGCGTGCGGCGGCCCCCTGGTGCAGCGGCCCGACGACTCGGACGAGACCGCGCGGCACCGGCTGCAGGTGTACTTGGCCCAAACTCATCCCGTCGTAGAGTATTACCGCCAGGCTGGGGTCTTGATCGAGGTGGATGGCCAGCGGGCCATCCCGGAAGTGTTGGGTGACATCCTGGCCGCCCTCAGCGCGCGCCAGCAGGATGTGGAGGCGAGCGGCGGCCGATGATTGTGCTGAAAAGCGAGGCGGAGATCGCCTTGCTGCGGCAAGCTTGCCGGGTGGTCGCGCAGGCCCACGATATGCTGCGTGAGCGGCTGCGGCCAGGGGTGACCACCGGACAGATCGACGCGTGGGTGGAGGAATTCCTGCTGCGCCATGGTGCGCGGCCGGCGTTTAAGGGGTACCGGGGCTACCCGGCTACCTCCTGCACCAGCGTCAACGACGAGGTCGTTCACGGCATCCCTGGCGAGCGGGTGCTGCAGGAGGGCGACATCATCGCCGTGGACATCGGTGCGTTTGTGGACGGCTTTTGCGGCGACATGGCCTGGACTTATCCGATCGGGGCTGTGTCGGAACTCGCGCAAAAGCTCCTGCGCGTCACCGAAGAGGCGTTGTATAAAGGGATCGAGCAGGCCATCGTCGGCCGCCGGCTATCTGACATTGGCCACGCGATCCAGCAGCACGTGGAGGAGGCTGGCTTCTCGGTGGTGCGGGACTTCGTCGGTCACGGCATCGGACGGGCGATGCACGAGGAGCCCCAAATCCCGAACTACGGGCCACCGGGAAGGGGCGTGCGGCTCAAGGAAGGCATGACGCTGGCCATTGAGCCGATGGTCAACGCCGGCGACTGGCGGGTGAGGGTGCTCGAGGACAACTGGACGGTGGTGACCGCCGACGGCAGCTTGTCGGCTCACTTCGAACACACCGTCGCCGTCCGGCCGGGGCAGGCGGAAATCCTGACGTTGCTGTAGCCCCGGCAGCGCAGCCGGTGAAGGGGTTCGAGCATGCGGTTGGAACCGGGCAGGGTGGTGTCATCCCGGGCGGGCAGAGACCGCGATAAGCTTTATGTGGTATACAGGGTATTGGAGGACGGCTTCGTCCTGGTCGTCGACGGCGACAAGCGGACAGTGGCCCGCCCCAAGCGCAAAAACCCGCGGCACCTGGTGGCCCACCCCGTTGTGGCGGAAGGGCTTGGGGCCCGGTGGGCCCGGGGGGAGACGGTGAAGGACGCGGAAGTGCGGGCTGCTCTGGCGGCCCTCGCGGCGAAGCTGGAGGAGGCGGGCTGAGCCGATGGGCAAAGACGACGTCATTGAGATGGAAGGCACCGTCATTGAGCCGTTGCCCAACGCGATGTTCAGGGTGGAGCTCGACAACGGCCATAAGGTGCTGTGCCATATCTCGGGCAAGATGCGCATGCATTTCATCCGCATCCTGCCCGGTGACCGGGTGACGGTTGAGCTGTCGCCCTATGACTTGACGCGCGGGCGGATTACGTATCGCAAGCGGTGAGGAGGCGAGGCCACATGAAAGTGCGGCCGTCGGTGAAGAAGATCTGCGAGAAGTGCAAGATCATCCGCCGTCACGGGCGTGTGATGGTGATCTGCGAAAACCCCAAGCACAAGCAGAAGCAGGGGTAGGAGGTGAGGGCTCGTGGCACGCATTGCTGGCGTTGACTTGCCCCGCGATAAGCGGGTTGTCATCGCACTGACGTACATTTACGGCATTGGCCGGACCCGGGCGGAGACGATCGTCAAGCAGACCGGTGTCAATCCCGACACGCGAGTGCGGGACTTGACCGAAGACGAGATCAACCGCCTGCGGGAGTTCATTGACAGGAACTACACGGTCGAAGGCGACCTGCGCCGTGAAGTGCAGACCAATATCAAGCGGCTCATCGACATTGGCTGCTACCGGGGGCTGCGGCACCGCAGGGGCTTGCCGGTACGGGGCCAGCGGACGCGCACCAACGCGCGTACCCGCAAGGGTCCCCGGCGTACGGTAGGCGGCAAGAAGAAGAAGAGCTGACGCAGGTCAGCCGGGCCCGTGACGGGGCCTGGCGAGGCAAGCGCAGGAGGAGGCGTTGGCATTGGCTAGGCCCAAGCGGGGCGCACGTCCGCGGCGGCGGGAACGAAAGAACATTCCCAGCGGCGTGGCCCATATCAAGTCGACGTTTAACAATACCATCGTGACTATCACCGACAAGCAGGGGAACGTCATCTCCTGGGCCAGCGCGGGGGTCACGGGGTTTAAGGGCTCCCGTAAGGGGACGCCTTACGCCGCAGGGCAGGCGGCGGAGGCAGCCGCCCGGGCGGCTATGGAGCACGGCATGCGGGAAGTGGAGGTCTGGGTCAAGGGCCCTGGTGCCGGCCGGGAGGCGGCCATCCGGTCGCTGCAGGCTGCTGGGCTCGAGGTGAGCCTGATCAAGGACGTCACGCCCATCCCCCATAACGGGTGCCGGCCGCCCAAGCGCCGGCGCGTCTAGTGCGGGTTTGGTGTACGGCGCCGCGGGCTCGGGAACCCGCAAGGAGGGTGAAGCGATGCTGGAGATCGAGAAGCCGCGCATTGAAACGGTGGAGGCCACCGATACGTACGGCAAGTTTGTGGTCGAGCCGCTGGAGCGCGGCTACGGGATCACGTTGGGCAACTCGCTGCGGCGGATTTTGCTGTCGTCGCTGCCCGGGGCGGCAGTGACGTCAGTACGCATCGACGGCGTGCTGCACGAGTTTTCGACCATCCCGGGCGTGGTGGAGGACACCACCGACATCATTTTGAACGTGAAGCGGCTGCTCCTGAAGCTGCATTCGGACGGCCCTGTGACCATGCGCCTCGAGGTGGAGGGCGAGGGGGAGGTCACGGCCGCGGCCATTGAGCACCCGTCCGACGTGGAGATTCTCAACCCGGACCTCTATATCTGCACGCTGGACAAGGGCGGCCGCATCTCCATGGAGATGACCGTGGAGAAGGGGCGCGGCTGGGTGCCGGCCGAGCGCAACAAGAAGCCCGACCAGCCCATCGGCGTCATCGCTGTCGACTCCATTTTCTCGCCGGTGCAGAAGGTCAACTATCAGGTCCATGACACCCGTGTCGGCCAGGTGACCGACTACGACCAGCTGGTGCTGGAGGTGTGGACCGACGGCAGCGTCCGGCCCGAAGAGGCCGTCAGTCTCGCGGCCAAGATTCTCATCGAGCACTTGCGCCTGTTTGTCAACTTGACGGATACGGCGGACGATATCGAAATCCTGGTGCGCAAGGATGAAGGGCCCAAGGACCGGATTTTGTCAATGAGCATCGACGAGCTGGAGCTGTCGGTGCGCTCCTACAACTGCCTCAAGCGGGCCGGCATCAATACCGTCGAGGAGTTGGTCCGCAAGACCGAGGCCGATATGCTCAAAGTACGCAATCTGGGCAAGAAGTCGTTGCAGGAAGTCAAGGAGAAGCTGGCGGCGCTCGGTCTGTCGCTGCGCCAGCCCGACGAGTGAGGGGAGGGAGTCTGGCATGAAGCTGCAGAAGTTGGGCCGTACCAGCGGCCACCGCCGCGCCCTCCTGCGCCACCTGGCCACCGCCGTGATCGCCAAGGGCCGCATCACTACCACCGAGGCCAAAGCCAGGGCCGTGCGGCCGGTGGTCGAGAAGATGATCACCCTGGGCAAGCGGGGCGACCTGCACGCCCGCCGGCAGGCGGCGGCGTTTCTGATGGACAAGGCCGCGGTGAAGAAGCTCTTCGACGAGATCGCGCCCCGTTATGCGGAACGGCAGGGGGGCTACACCCGGATCGTCAAGATCGGTCCTCGCCAGGGCGACGCGGCGCCCATGTCCATCATCGAACTGGTGTGAGGCAAAATCCGCCCTCTCATTGAATTTGAAGGCGCCGGCTACACCTACCCGGAAACTGGGGTGAGGGCGTTAGCCGGCGTCAACGTCACGATCCACCGGGGCGAGTTCATCGCCCTCGTCGGGGCCAACGGTTCGGGCAAGTCCACGTTGGCCCGTTTATGTAATGGGCTGCTCTTGCCGACGGAGGGGACCGTGCGGGTGGCGGGGCGCCTAACCACGGAAGCCGGGGCCCTGGCGGAAATCCGCCGCCAAGTCGGTGTTGTATGGCAGGATCCTGACAGCCAGCTTGTGGGAGCGACGTTGGAGGAAGACGTTGCCTTCGGTCCGGCCAACCTTGGGCTGGCGCCCGCTGAGATCGACGTCCGGGTCGACCAGGCGCTGCGCCTGGTTGGCCTGGAGGGGCTGCGAGGCCGGCCTGTCAACAGCCTTTCGGGCGGGCAGAAGCAGTTGCTGGCCATCGCCGGCGTCCTGGCCATGGCGCCGGATGTGCTCATCCTCGACGAGGCCACGGCCATGCTGCACCCGGCCGGTCGGGAGCAAGTGCTGGGGCTTGCGCAACGCTTGGCGCTCGGACAAACGATGGCCGTCGTGGTCGTCACGCACCACATGGACGAAGCGATGGCCGCGTCCCGTGTGATCGCCATGGACACGGGGCGGGTCGTCTTTGACGGCCCTCCCACACGGTTGCTGGCCGCTGGCCATCTGCTCGACCGGATTGGCCTTGCCGAGCCGCCGCTGGTGAACATCGCTCGGGGGCTGCGGGAAGCAGGGGTGGACGTTCCCCTCATTTGGCGGCGGGTGGAGGACTTGGCGGAGCACCTATGCCGATTGTTGTAAAGGACTTGCATTATACGTACAATGCTGGCACGCCATGGGCCGTTCCCGCTCTGCGCGGCGTGAGCCTCACCGTCGGCGACGGAGAGTTTGTGGGCCTCGTAGGTCCTATCGGATCGGGCAAGTCGACCCTGGTGCAGCATCTCAACGGGCTGTTGACGCCGCCGCCCGAGACGGTGTGGGTGGATGGCATCGATGTGGGGGCCTACGGCGTGCCACGGCAGGTTATTCGCCAGCGCGTCGGGCTTGTGTTCCAGTACCCGGAGCACCAGTTGTTTGCGGAGACGGTGTGGGCCGATGTGGCCTTTGGCCCACGGAACATGGGCCTGCCGGCTGCCGAGGTGGCCGAGCGAGTGCGGGAGGCGCTGGCCCTTGTCGGGCTGGATGCGGACGCGTATGGCGACCGCTCGCCGTTCGCCTTGAGCGGGGGTGAGCAGCGGCGTGTGGCACTGGCGGGCATCTTGGCCATGCGGCCCCGCTATTTGATTCTCGATGAGCCGACCGCGGGCCTCGACCCTGCCGGCCGCCGGGAGCTGCTGACGCTGTTGCTGCGGCTGAACCGCGAGCGGGGCGTGGCAGTCGTTTTGGTCACCCATCATCTTGAGGACGTTGCGGAGCTGTCCCAAAAGGTGGTGGTGATGGACCAAGGCCGCGTCGCTCTGCAAGGCCCGCTGGAGCAAGTGTTGGGGGCCGGACAGCGGGCGGCCCTCAAGGCGCTGGGCCTGGAGGCCCCCGTAGCGGCGCAACTGGTGGACGAGCTCAACCGCCGCGGTTGGCGGTTGCCGCCGCACCTGGTGAGGGCGCAAGATGTGGTGGCGGCTATTGCCGCCGTGGCCCGCACCCGGGCGGGGGATGGCGGTCATGTCCAATAGGGACGTGACCCTTGGGCAGTATGTGCCTGGGCGCTCGCCCGTACACCGCACCGACCCCCGCATCAAGCTGGTGCTGGCGGTTGTGTTTTCGGCGACGCTATTTGTGGTGAACGGGTGGACGGGATACGGGGCGCTGGCCGGCTACGTCATCGCATGCACGGCGCTGGCGCGGCTGCCGTGGGGTTTGGTCGTCCGGAGCTTACGCCCCATCTTGTTGCTAGTTGTCCTCACGATCGTTTTTCACGGCGTTCAGACCCCAGGGGCACCTTTAGCTGTCTGGGGGCCGGTTGAGATTACGGGGGAGGGGCTCACAGCGGCCGTCCGGTTGGCGGTGCGGCTCGTGCTGCTTGCCGCCGGGGTGTCCCTCGTGACGCTGACCACCTCGCCAGTCGCGATGACGGATGGGTTGGAGCGTTTGCTTTCGCCCGGGCGGCGCCTCGGCTTGCCGGCAGCGGAAATCGCTTTCATGGTGAGTCTCGCCTTGCGCTTCATCCCGACGCTCGCGGAGGAATTCGACCGGATCGTAAAAGCGCAAAAAGCGCGCGGGGCCGACTGGGAGAGCGGCGGCGTCTTCCGGCGGGCGCGAGCGCTTGTCCCGGTGTTGGTGCCCCTGTTTGTCCGTGCCTTTCGACGCGCCGACGGCCTCGCCTTGGCCCTCGAGTCGCGCTGCTGGCGAGGCGCGGAGGGGCGTACCCAGTGGCGATCGGGGCGTGTGGGCGCACGCGACTGGCTCGTGCTCGTGGGGTCGCTGGTCCTTTTTGGAGTGGTGGGATGGCGGTGTCGCTGAGAAATATCCGCTGTGTTGTCGCCTACGACGGCACCGAATTTCTGGGTTTCCAGCGACAGGCCGGTGGGCAGACCGTTCAAGGCGTGTTGGAAGACGCCGTCGCCTCGCTGACCGGCGAACAGGTGCGAGTTTTGGGCGCGGGGCGCACGGATGCCGGCGTCCATGCCGCAGGGCAGGTGGTCGCGTTTCGCACCGCCAGCCGCATCCCGGTGGAGCGGTGGCCCTATGCGTTGAACAGCCGCTTGCCCCCGTCGGTTGTGGTGACGGACGCGGCCGAAGCGCCGGCACAGTTCCACCCGCGCCGCGACGCGGTGGCCAAGGTGTACCAGTACACCATCTGGAACGGGCGTTTCCCTTCGCCCTTCTGGAGCCGTTGGGCGCTGCACGTCCCAACGCCTTTGGACGTGGAAGCGATGGCCCAGGCGGCCGCGATGCTGGTGGGCCGTCACGACTTCGCCGCATTCCGGGCGGCCGGCAGCACCCCGGTTAAGTCGACGGTGCGCCACTTGATGAACCTGGCCGTCGAGCGCTGCCCTCGGGAGCCCGAATGTGTCCGCATCGTGGCGCGGGCCGATGGATTTCTCTATCACATGGTGCGCAACATCGCCGGCACCTTGCTGGTGGTAGGCCAAGGACGTCGGCCGCCGGGGTGGGTGGCAGAGGTACTGGCCGGCCGGCGGCGGGAGGCGGCGGGACCGACTGCGCCGGCTCACGGACTGTGCCTGGTGCGCGTGGAATACGGTTGACACGGGAAAAGGCCTGTATTAATATCGAGTTTGGCCGCGGCTCTTTCAGGAAAGGAAAGGGACCGCTGCCGGGAAGGAGCTCAAGCCTATGAATCGGACCTTCATGGCGAAGCCGGGCAGTGTGGAGCGCAAGTGGTACGTCATCGACGCCAAGGGTAAAACCTTAGGCCGGTTGGCGACCCAGGTGGCGACGGTGCTGCGGGGCAAGCACAAGCCGCAGTATACGCCTCACGTCGATACCGGCGACTTCGTCATCGTTGTCAACGCCGATCAGGTGCGTCTGACGGGCAAGAAGTGGGACGAGAAGATGTACTACTTCCAACGGTCCCACCGTCCAGGTGGCCTGAAGACCTTTACCGCCCGGCAGCTGCACCAGCGGGACGCGACGAAGCTGGTCAAGCAGGCGGTGTGGGGGATGCTGCCCCACAATCGCCTGGGCCGCAAGATGTTCGCGAAGCTCAAGGGGT